>NZ_JAIXST010000053.1 GCF_027484545.1 Runella sp.
CGCAAAAAAGAAATAAGATTATCAGTATGTTTATCTGAATAGATATACTGGTAAATACATTGATGACTTAGCAGTTTTTGACCAGCCTCCAAGGCCAATACTCCACTTATCTGCTCAGGTGAAAAACGTGCTTTCAAATGTGTCAAAACTTGTTCTTTGAGATTACCTTTCATCTTATAAGGCTCTCTTTTACAGCGATATGAACACGATTTATGTGCCTCAATTCCGACATAATCATTTGATAATGAGCAATGTCTTCTAATTTCCCTACTTATTGTAGATTTGCTTACTTTTACAAAATCGGCAATTTCATATTGCTTAAGATTTTGTTGTAAAAGGGTTTGTATTTGGTACCTTTGCTCAAGGGGCAACTGTTTGTATTTTGCCATCTTGTTTTATGATTCGACACCACAAAACTATGGTTTATTATTCACAACAGTTGGCTCTTTCATCAGCAGTCACTAACAAGTAACGGCTGGATAATTGCACTTCAAATCTGAATCTGCGCTTTTACTATATACTTATTATCAAATCAATTCGTATTCATTCAAATATCCCTGAATGGTAGGGACGTCGTTAAACATCATGATATCAACAATCGAAAGCCAGGGAACAAACTCATTTTTAAACTGTGAATATACCAATGGCTTCGATTTAAGGAAGTTTAATTGGATACCCACTTGCTCAAAATTGCTTTTATCGTACAAGTCAGTGCCGCCAATCGGGTTGATGTAATGGTTAGCCTTTTCCTGTTGACAAATATTCAAAATTCGTTCCGGCCCTTTCAGATGTGTATTTTCGTAAATACTTGAGCTTGGCACAATTTCGGTTTGAATACCTAAATAGTCAATTAATATCCCAAAACTTCCTGCAATCCAATCGCTCACCTTTTCGGCATCTAAATTGATAATTTTTTCGGTGACTGCAAAGGCCGTTATAAAAAAGGGCGCTTTTTTATAGGCTTGCTCAAAGGTCTTGAGCAGTTTTCCCCGCCATTTTGGATCATCGCTGAGATAAATTTCATTGATGAGTTTATTTTGGCTTGCATCTTTGAGTGGAATCGTAAACAAGTACTCCTGTCCGTTTACTAAGAGGCGATTACGATTAATCCACCCTTTATTGATATAATTGACATCATCATAAAGCACAAATTTATCCACTGCATTCATCAATTGCAGATACCCGATGTAAGGGAGAAAATAAGGTTGCATAATGGCAAGACGCATAAATCAGTGGCGGGGCCGCCCGTGCGGCAGTTAACAGTTTACAAAGGGTAAAAAATAAGTGGTTTGAAAAGATTACTTGAGCTTTCTCAAATAGTAATCTTCTCCGGGTACAATGACTCCTTTCATGGTGGTGTCTGTTCCCAATCGAATGTCAGTAGGCAAAGGAGCTATTACATTTTTTGAGAAAAACAGATAATCTGCCTCTTTAGGAATCGGTTGTACTCCTTTTTCAAACGGGTTGATAGTAAGTAGTCTCCGTGTGAGTTTTTTCCCATAAAGAGGATATTCAAAATCGTCATTAATGGTTCCTAAAGCAACCGTTGCTGAATCAGGAACAATTTGGTCAAATTTTTGGTAGGCTTTGGTTATGTCAGGTCGGGCAAAAGTCATCATTTCGATACGCTCTGTCTCAAAAGCGGATTGTCTCCCAAAAGCATCGAATGGCAAGCATCGAACGTTTAGAAAAACGGCTAAAAGCGCAGAAATACAGGCCAAAACAGTAACTATACCAACATAAGTTTTCAAAGCCCATGAATAACCCGATTTCTCAAGACTGTATTGATGGGTAAAAAGCAAGGTTAAAAATAAGACCCCCAAAATGCCCGTTTCCTGAAAATAACGGCCTTTCCACGGGTCATAAGCGGCTGAATAGGAGAGTGCTGCAAAATGTAAAAGCACGGCTATTGCTAAAAACCAGTACACAGGAGAACGAATGATTCCTATCAACACTAAAAACAACAGCGGAAACACCAAGGCAAAACCTAAGATACCCCAATAAGGATTTCCGTTGGCAAATTCAAACCGTCGTTCAAACGAAAAAGGTTGAATGGTAAATTCCGTGGTTTCATCCAGACGCATCTTAAGCTTGTCTTCCAGCCATACCAACGGTTTTCGCATGATTCTGTTGGCCTCCTGCCCGATTTCTACGTTGCGAAGTCCGTCCAGATTAATAAAATCATAGGCATATCGTACCACATTGCGCGAACCCTGTTCAAATAGATTACGATACCCTCCGTTCGATGTAGCCCGTTCAATTGATTGGTGTTTTAGTGAAGTGGGAGGGCCGATAGGATGACCAAAGACCTCAATATTTTTCAAATACCCCGTCGGCAAAGTCCAGATGCAGAAGCAAATGATAATGGCAACTCCTAATTTAAAAACAGCAGACCAATTGATACTTGCCGTTACACTTTCCTTATTTTTCCCTTTACCTCTATGCAGGAATACTGTATAAAGCATTACAATAAACACTGAAGGAAGCAGCAAAGTAAATGTAACTTTATGTCCATATACAACGCCGAAACTCAAAGCAGCTAAATATAGATAGCGATTTTCGTGAGTAGACCGGTAGGTGAATAAAAAGTAAAGCAAGCAACTCAGGTAAGCTGCCAATACAATATCTGTCTCAGTCGTAACGGCCTGCATCAAAAAATCTAAAAACAGGGCAAACGCCAATGCACAAAAAAAGCTGGCATTTAAACTGTTTTTTGTAATGCGTTGGGCAATCCCAAAAATCGCAACCAACGTAATCCAAAAAGAAAGATGGTGTATTAATTTGAAGGCATTTTCAAAACCTCCGGTCATTAAATACGAATAGATTTGAAGTGTACAGACGCTCTTGGGATAGGTATCAATGTTCCAATTTGTTCCTCCAAAATGCGCCATAGAACCGCGCTGAATGTATTGCACTACGCGGTTAAGATGCCCCGTCATGCTATCCCATTCGTTGGGAACGGTAAAAAAAACCAACAGTAGATTTGTGATACCGATAATTACTACCGTAAGAATCATTATTCCAAACAGAAAACGCAGATAAGTACCGCCACTGACATACCAACGCTGTATGGCGTGCCAACGGTGCAGAATCATTGTTTGAGAGGAAAACGAAGCTGTTTGAGGAGCTATTTTACCAAAAATAACACTAAGAACAGTTGGCGGAATAAATACTCCTAAAGCCCAAGCCCAAGTAGTGCCTGTCAGATGGAGTGGTGATAGACAGAAACCCGTACTAATAACGCTGCTTGTAAAAAGAATAAAAGAGGTAATGAGCCAATCTACCAGGGAAGGACGGCAAATCTTTGCTGATGTACGTCCAATGTACCAAATAAACAGGCCAAAACATAGTAAGCTTATCAGCGTCATTCCTTACAAATTTTGGTTAATCAAGGCAGCAATGCGCCTTACATCTTCATGGGGCAATTCGGCATGTAGAGGTAAGCATACAACTCGTGGTGATATACTTTCGGAGACAGGGCAGGATTCAGTAGCATTCAGGAAAGGTAATTTATTAAGCGAAGGGTAGAAATAGCGCCGGGGAACAATGTCGTTTTGATTTAAAACATCACGAACCGCAAGCATTTTGGCCTCAGATTCAAACACAACTGGATAATAAGCGTAGTTGCGCTCTAAGCCTATTACCCATTCTGGAGCTTGGAGATGATTCCAGTCAAGTAATTCCGTATATAAATCGCAGACCGCTTTTCTGGCAGCAATCAGTTGCGACACCAGAGGCAGATTACAAAGCCCCATTGCAGCGTGCATTTCCGAGTTTTTGCCATTAATCCCTACGAAATAATAATCATCACCTCGATGCCCAAAGGCGCGCATCAAGTGCAATTTTTCATCCCATTTGGAATTATTGGTAACAATTGCCCCGCCTTCTACCGTATGAAACAATTTAGTGGCGTGAAAGCTGCAAGTGGCAAAATCTCCGTAAGAAAGTAAAGAGCGGTCATTAAAATTGGCACCGAAAGCATGAGCTCCATCGTAAATAACAATAAGGTTATGCTTCTTCGCAATTTTCTCAATTGCTTCTACGTCGCAGGCATTCCCGTATACGTGCGTAGCCAAGATAGCTCGTGTACGTTCAGTGATGGCTGCTTCAATCAATTCGGAGTTGATACAATATGTTTTTGGGTCAATATCAACGAATACCGGTTGGCAGTTTTCCCACAAAACAACGTTGGTCGTAGCTACGTAAGAAAAAGGAGTGGTTATTATTTCTCCCGGTTCATCAAGAAGTTTCAGTGCCATTTGCAGCACGATAGTACCGTTGCCGCAAAAAGACAGGTACTCCACTCCTAAGTATTCTTTTAATCCCTTTTCTAACTCGCGTGCCAAAGGTCCGTTGTTAGTGAGAATGCCATTGTCCCAGATTTTTTTTAAATAAGAGACATATTGGTCAAAATCGGGAAGATATGTTTTGGTAACGTTAATCATTCGCTTCAGGGAAGCCGACCGTTTAGACCAGTACTTCTGATTGACTAATTTGAAAATTTAATTGAGGACGTACGTACCCGGGCCATTTGCCATACCATGTTACGCCTTCTCGGTGATCTTCTACTTCAAAAGAGAGTGCGTCGAGCAGTTGAAACAATACTGTAGATGTATCTTTCACAACCATGATGGAGATAACGTAGGAACCATCATTCAAAAAGTTGCCCGGAACTTCAAGCGTTGCCGATACCAACCCTTTCTCAAAAGACTGAGAAGCCGTACCTACATTAAAAATACACTCCCCTGTAAACGCATATAAGTGCAGACTTAGGTTAAGATCCGCGCGGTCTGCCAGATTCCAAAATTCAATATGTACCCGAACTGGTGTCCGAACATCTATGTAAAGTTTGCTGTCTTGATATTCAGGGTCAATCTTCACACTGCGGAATCGTATTTCATCGGTTCCTGGACCTTCTTCGGGTGTTTCCCAAAAATGCTGTAAATTGGTCTTGGCAACGTGGCTGAGGTAATTATTGACTACATGTGTGGTATCACCCTGCATTTTCAACTTTCCGTGTTCAAAATAAAAAGCACGATTGCAAAGCGACTTCACGGCAGCGAGATTGTGGCTTACGAACAAAATTGTTCGCCCGCTTTCGGAAACGTCGCGCATTTTGCCGAGGCATTTTTTCTGAAAATCAGCATCCCCCACGGCCAATACTTCGTCAATGATAAGAATTTCAGGACTTAAATGCGCCGAAATTGCAAATCCTAACCGCACGTACATTCCTGATGAATAGCGCTTCACGGGTGTATCAAGGAATTTTTCAACTCCTGCAAAATCAACAATACTATCGAAAGCGTTTTTGATTTCCTGGCGTTTCATACCAAGAATCGCTCCGTTTAAGAAGATATTTTCGCGGCCTGTCAGTTCAGGGTGGAAACCCGTCCCCACCTCTAACAAACTGGCAACCCGACCTTTAATTTTTACTTTACCGCCCGTAGGCTCGGTGATTTTACTCAGAATTTTAAGAAGCGTAGATTTGCCTGCACCATTGTGGCCGATGATACCGACCCGGTCTCCTTGATTAACGGTAAAATTGACGTCACGGAGTGCCCAGAATTCTTCCTGTTCTACTTCATCCTGTTCACCCTTACCGAAAAAATGCTTTATTTTCTCCGAAAAAGTATCCCGCAATGTATGACTTTTGCGAGCAGCTTTTTGGTGATCAATGATGTATTTTTTGCTTATATCTTCTGCAATGATAACCTGCATTGAGTTCGTAGGGATTTATCTAAGGTCAAAAGTAATCAAATGTAGTCAACAAATGAATTTTCTTCCTTACGAAAATAGTAAATGGAAATTGTCAACATGACCGCAATCAGCCCCATTGTACTATACAAACTACTGACTTTGAAGAATGCCCCGTCGCCAAGAAGACACCACTTAAAGCCATCAATAATACTTACCATTGGGTTGAGATAGTATAAATCATACCACCAAACATCATGATTTGCTTCTACTAAAGAGCTGCTGTAGGCAATGGGACAAGCGTAAAAACCTATTTGTACAAGAAAGGGTATGAGTTGTGCAATGTCTCTGAAACGTACATTCATTACAGCAAAAATCAGACCAAAGGCCAAAGAAGCTAATAACGTTAAAACCAGAAAAGCAGGAAATAAAATAATTTGCCATCCGGGAGTGTGACGAAACCAGACAGAGATCAACGCAAAAAGTGCAATAGATATGAAAAAGTCCACAAACCCCACTACGACAGAGCTTAAGGGCATAATCAAGCGCGGGAAATAGGTTTTTGTTACTAAATTGGAATTTAATAAAATACTATGACTGATTTGGGTAAAAGTGCTGGAAAAAAAGTTCCAAATGGTAATTCCGGCCAATACCATTAGAGGATATGGGATTCCGGCATCTCCTCTAAATTTGCCTACCATACTAAATACAAATACCATAACAGCCATGGTAGCAAAGGGCCGAATAACGGCCCATCCTGCTCCAATCACTGTTTGTTTATACCGAACCGACAAATCTCGGCGGGAAAGGATCCACAATAATTCGCGATTTTTCCATAAATCACGCCAATAATTCTTCGCTCCGTGTCCCGCTTCAATAACTATTTCATCCGAATACGCCATTTCTTTTTGAGTCGATTAAGCATTAAAAATTAGGTATTGAATTAAGAAGTTAATTTTCTCCCTTAACTTTTAACCGGTTTCTTTTTCATATCCCGCAATGCTTCCGAGTAAGTTTGTTTTGCAAGGACAAAGATAATTGCAACAATCAGCCCAAGAATCGCGCCAAATTTTGTATTTTCTCTAGTAAACAATTTGGTTTCCAAAGGCAACACGGGTGGTTCAATAATGGTAAACAGCGGCGCTTCTTTAACGATTGACATCCGTAAATTTTCAAGACTCCGAGATGCTTCTAAGTATATGGAGGATACAAAAGTGGTACTGCGGGTCAATCGACCCTCTTCTACTTTTGCCGTTGGTGCCACCGCTTCCGTATTGATAACAGTTGTTCTGGCAAGACTGCTTTCAGTTCGATTCAGCACTCGTGCCAACGAATCTACGCGTCTTTCCATAATTCCTAACATCTCCCGCGATTTCCGCGTTTGGTTTTCCTGATAGACGCGTTCGATGGTTTTAAGCAACAGCTCGGCAAAGGTTTTGGAAACCATTTCGTTTTCCATTAAAACCGTTAAGTCATAAAAAGCCGTTTTCAAATCAGGTTGACCTATTGTGATTTCACGATCTCGGATTTTATTTAATACGCCGTCAAAAACCTGCCGTTCTTTTCTCTCCATAGAATCCCGTCTGCTGTGCGTAATGCGCACATCCATCCATTCGGGAAGAAAGCTGGCCCATTCGTCCTGGCGCAGAAAGGTAGAATCCAGGTAATAATTGACAAATTTCTCTTTTCTTCCATCGCTTAGTGTTACAGGGGTCAATAAAACTCGTTCCAACACGGGACGCGTTTTGATAACGTAAAAAAGGTTCTCTCCTTTAAACAAACCCGCATCTCCTGCCTGTCCCCCGTTCATACCAAGCAAGCTTCCAAACCCGCCCATTTCCTGACCTCCCGTTACACCACTTACACTAAAGATGATTTTAGAAAGATATTGAAGCCGTTTGTTTTTTTCAGCATCTACATAATATCCTATTCCCGTACCTATACCTGTGATTAGCAAAATAAGCCACCAATTCTTGAGTGCCAAATCTTTCGTCTCAATTAGCTTTTGAAATATCAGTTTAGGAGAAAGGGTTACTTGATCTTGTTGTTCCATAATCAAAGACTGAATTTGAATATTTATTATTGTGCTCCTAATACTTTGAAAGCTAATACAGTGGTAATGAGGGTCATCAAAGTTGACGAAATTCCGATAACTGATTGCATGGCACGCTGCGCCTCTGCCAAATCAGATTGGGTACGTTGCGGAACATGGATTTCAGAGCCCGGCTCTACTTTAGGATAAACATTGAAAAACAGGAACTTGCGCGTACGATCAATCGAACCGTTAGGATAAATCACGTACGATTTCCGTTTTAGGGACATCCGAGTAAATCCTCCCCCCTGTGAAACATAATCCATAAATGAACTGCCACTGCGGTATTTTACTGTAGTAGGGAATAATAATTCTCCCTGTAGACGAACAGTTTCCAAACGTTTAGGGATATCAATAATGTCACCATCCTGCAAGATAATATCTTCTTTACCACTGGGATTACGTAAAATACGACCCAAATCAATTCCAATCGCTTCCTGTTTATCTTTAACAACAGCTTCTGCTTCAAAACGACCTTTTTTTGCATCATCAGAGATTTCTGAGACAGCTTTGTTGCGCTGGTTTATTTCTTCTTCCGACAACGTTACTTTCCGAAGCAGTGTTGCTCCATTCTCGTAAGCTTGGGCCGTTAATCCGCCTGCCCGTACCAACAAATCAGAGAGTTTTTCATCTTTACTTTTGATACCATAAATACCGGGACTTACAATTTCCCCTTGGAATGTAACAAATGTTTGTGGTTGATAATTGGACGATGGGCGTATCAAAATCTCATCATAGGGCTCCAGAACAAAATGGCTATTACTGCCATTGAGCGTTAAATCGCGATTAACATCAAAGATAAATATATCCGCAATTTGTGCCGAGGCAGATTGTACATTAACATCACGTCTCCTACGAACGATTTCAATTTTTGAAGTAGCTGCTGACTCTTTGAACCCACCCGAGCGAATAATGGCATCTTCAAGTGTTAAGTTTGAAGTATAGGCCAAATTTACTTCCGGGCCCTGATTTACTTCACCCACTACTTTGATGAAAGCCCCTTCACGCAACTCAAATTTTGAAGGAATAATAATTTGATCTTCGCGTCGGAGCAATAAGTCTTCGGTTTTTCCATTCATCATATCGGCCAAGTTGATGGAAATATTTTCTACTGATAAATCATCGCGTGTGCGAACCACATTGATACGACCCGTAAATGCTTCACCGGTCAAACCTTCCGCATTTTTAATCAATTGAAGCAATGATTTATTTTGATCCAATGAATACTGTCCCGGACGATAAACTGGTCCTGAAATGGTAACCATATTTTCAAAACGAGGAAGCAGCATATCGGCCGTTATTTCGTCGCCGTTGCTAGGAATATATTTATCGTAATCGCTTGACCTAACATCTACTATACGACGCTCTTTAGAAGTCAATCCAAGTAATTTAAGGCGATCTGTATAGGCATTGTCAGTAAAACCGCCTGCATAGTCCAAAACCTTACCGATAGGTTCTGTGGGCAACAATTCATAAAGTCCCGGACGTTTTACATTCCCTTTTATTTCTACGCGTTTTTTATAAACACTTACCTGAACTACGTCATTATCCTGTAAACGAATATCGGTATTGAGCATTCCGTTCATTAGGAGTTCGTACAAATCAAGTGTTGCTACCACTTTATTACGACGTACTACATTGATTTGACGAAATGAGCCAAGCTCATTGGGACCTCCTGTCAAATAGAGCGCATTGAGGGCTGTAGAAAGTGAAGAAACATTATAGGTGCCCGGTGTAATTACTTCTCCCAATACCATCACTCGAATGGTTCGAATCCGACCCAAGCGAATTTGCAGATAAGTACTTGCACTACTGCCCGGTGCGCCCAAATTGTTATAGTAGGGTGACAGACGGGTAATCAATTCTTTTTGTGCCTGCTCTATGGTGCGTCCGCTCAACTGTACTGGTCCAATCGGTTTCACAAAAGCAAAGCCGTCTGAATTAACAACCATTTCTATCTGAGATTGTGAATAACCATAAATATAGGCAGTTAATTCATCGCCAGGGCCAACCGTATAATCACGCGGAGTAGCGAGATTTTCAGAAGGTTCAAAAGATAATTTGGAATTATTAAAAAGCTGATACCCAAATATCTTGCGGCGCATCTTAGTTAATTCCGCCTGACGATAGGCTTCATCGGCATCTTCATTTGTAGCGGCATTTTTATCATTCGCCTTTTCGTCGGCTTTTTCTACCTGATTCAACAACGCTTTCGGGTCAGCTGATTTTTTTGGGTCAGCTCCTTTTTCTGTACTCTGTTGAGTAGTAGTTTGAGTCCCTGTTGTTGTAGTTTGTCCCGTAGAGGCCGGCGCGGCGGGTTGCCCTTTAGCCGGAGTACTTGAGGGAGCTGAGGATGGAGTTGAACTCGCCGGTGTTTGAGCATTAACGACAATAACGGCGAATAAACTGATTGAAAAGGCCTGTACAATGGTGCGCCCTGCGCTGAAAGTAGATAAATTCCTAAAAAAATTCTTCATGAAATTGTGTTCAAAGCGAAAATCTTAGATTCTGATTAACAATAAATTAACACATCGACCAAGCCAATATTTATACAGAATCAAATTGGCCGACAAAGTAACGCAACTTTTTTAGCTTTTTAAACTTTTTTCTTTTTTAAGGCCATTTTCGGGGCTTATTGTATGATTTTTCCGATATGTTCATCTCTAAAAATAAATAAGTTATGTAAAAACCAAACCGTTAAATAAACCGCAATAAAAAGTTTAATAGATAAAAAGAACTTTGTTTTGCAAAGTAAATATATTTTCACCTAACCCTGCAAGTTTTACGCTATAAAAATTTTGTAACGGGCCGTTTTTGGAGTTTATCCATTGCATTTGCTATTTTTAAATCGTAATTTGTAACAACAAAGGCAATCTGTCCAACAGTAAGCTATTTCTAAATCAGTATATATTCAATGGCAGAACAGGTAAAGTATGACGAAAGCAGTATTCGTTCACTCGATTGGAAAGAACACATTAGATTACGTCCGGGAATGTACATCGGTAAGCTCGGGGACGGTTCGGCAGCTGATGACGGAATTTATGTCTTGGTAAAAGAAATCATGGATAACTCCATTGATGAACATACCATGGGGTTTGGGAAGGCTATTGACATTAAAATCACTGAACACCGCGTCGAAGTTCGTGATTATGGTCGGGGAATACCCTTGGGAAAAGTGGTTGATTGCGTCTCTAAAATCAATACCGGAGGCAAGTATGATTCAGGTGCTTTTCAAAAATCTGTAGGTCTAAACGGGGTAGGTACGAAAGCTGTGAATGCGCTTTCTTCTTATTTTAAGGTACAGTCCTTCCGTGATGGGAAAAGTAAATGGGTAGAATTCCGAAAAGGTGATATTACAACCGAGTCAGGAGAGGAAGAGACGAATCAGAGAAACGGCACTTTGATGACGTTTGAACCTGATAATACCATTTTCAAAAACTACCATTATATCCCTCAGTTTTTGGATAACATGATTTGGAATTATTGTTATCTGAATGCCGGGCTGGTAGTCAATTTTAACGGACAAAAATTTATCTCTCAAAACGGTTTGCTTGATTTGCTCCGTAACAAAACCGACGAAGACGCCATCCGCTATCCGATTATTCACCTTAAAGGCTCAGATATTGAAATTGCGCTGACCCACGGCAATCAATACGGAGAAGAATACTATTCGTTTGTCAACGGTCAGTATACGACGCAAGGAGGAACGCATTTGGTTGCTTTTCGGCAATCATTGGTGGATACAGTACGGGATCACTTTAGCAAAGACTATGCTGTAGAGGATGTGCGGGCTTCGATTATTGCAGCAGTGAGTGTTCGGGTGCAAGAACCTGTTTTTGAATCTCAAACAAAAACTAAACTGGGTTCTAACAACATTTCGCCCGATCCCAACAGCCCAACGGTGAGAACCTTTGTAAATGATTTTTTAAAGGCCAAACTGGATAATTACCTGCACATGAATCCCGCCGTAAAAGAGGCGTTGAAAAAACGGATAGAGCAATCGGAACGGGAACGGAAAGAACTGGCTGGAATCAAAAAATTGGCAAACGAACGGGCAAAAAAAGCCAGTTTGCACAACAAGAAACTTCGCGATTGCCGTAATCACCTCACGGATGTAAAAGCAGAAGATCGCTACGAAACCACGCTTTTTATCACCGAAGGTGACTCCGCCAGTGGCTCTATCACTAAGTCTCGTAATGTACAGACGCAAGCCGTGTTTAGTTTGAGAGGGAAACCCCTTAATTGTTTTGGGTTGACCAAGAAAGTTGTGTACGAAAACGAAGAGTTTAACTTACTTCAACACGCACTTGATATTGAAGAAGGGCTTGACAATTTACGTTTTAATCGTATCGTCATTGCTACAGACGCTGACGTAGACGGAATGCACATTCGTCTACTAATGCTGACATTTTTCCTGCAATTTTTCCCGGATTTAGTGCGCAACGGCCACGTATATATTTTACAAACTCCACTTTTCCGAATTCGTAATCCACGTAATCATAAAGAAACGATTTATTCGTACAGCGAAGACGAACGGCAGAAAGCCCTTAAAAAATTGGGCGGGCTTAAGAAAGTGGAAATCACCCGTTTCAAAGGATTAGGTGAAATCTCACCCGAAGAATTTGGGAAATTTATTGGCGAAAATATTCGCCTCGAACCCGTCATTTTGGAAAAAGAAGCGACGATTCCCAAGCTTTTGACTTACTATATGGGTAAGAATACTCCCGAAAGGCAACGATTCATTATTGACAATCTTAGAGTAGAGAAAGACGTCATTGAGGAGGCAACCGTAGCGGCTTAAAAAAAGTAAAGGCTCGTTTAAATGCGAGTCTTTACCCCATCAATTATTATTTGGTCGCATATTTACGCTTTCTCCACCATTGCCATACGCCTCCCAAAATTCCAATGAAAGCCAGAGGACCGAGCAAATTGAGCAATTGCCACTGCGTACGTTCTTCTTTCAAACGGAGTTTATCCAAAGGACGCAGCGTCACCTGTTTGTTTCTAGCCGTGATAAGCCCTTCTGAATCCATCAGATAATCAAGCGCATACAATGCAAAATCTTTATTGGCAAAGGTTTTTTCCGAAAGTCGGTCGTAGCCCAAAGGCAATGGAGCACCGCGTTTGTAGTCAATGTCGTTCACAATCAAATCTCCGTCCGAAACTACAATCATCTTCGTCGGTTTTCCTTTTCCTATAAAGGTGGCTGTGCGAGGGTCGTTGGGTAGCAGACGATTATTAAATAAGGAGGTAAATGAGCCTTCCAATAAAACGGCTATGTCTTTTTCACCCGTATTGTAGTCTTTGGGGTCGGGTTGCTGACGGGCTTCGTTGTAGGCCACCAAAGCGGGCGCTTTGCGAATTTGAGTGTATTTAGAAGTCAGTAGCAAGGGAGTTTTTACAATCCCCGGTGCTTCAACCGTATCAATTGTGCTCGGAAAACGGGTATAAATGGCATCCAAATTACGGACAATCGGGTGTTTGCCAAAATTGTTAATTAACGGAAAAAAGCGCCACGGCATCGGCTTTATTTGTGGTTTATCGCCCATATTACCTACGTTGAGCGGAATCATGGCACAACTCAAATCTTTTACTAAATTTTGATTGACCCGACAGCCGTATTTAAACAGTAAATCATCCAGATTCAAATCCAATGGCTGTGCAAACGTGCCTTCTAAACTGATACTGTCCACTCTGGCACCATCGATAAACATCAGTAACTTACCGCCGCGCATCACAAACTGATCCAAACGATATTTTTCATCGTCGGTAAAAGGGGTATCGGGTTTAGGAATGACCAATAAATCTCCTTTTTCCCATGAATCGGGATTCTGTACGTCAAAATAGAGGTCGTAATTTTGTTGAAGGTTAGCCAAAAAATCTGAAAAACGTTGGGGTGGCACCTTGGTATGACCCACCAAAATTCCGACGCGTTTCCGTTCTTTCTGAGTCAACCGCCGAATCGCGGAAGCTAATTCAAACTCTACCCCTTCGTAGGATTGGTTTAACCGTTCTTCTGAAGAGGCTGAACTGTTTCCTTTCAATAGTTGCACTGGATATTCTTTGCCATCATACACCAAAATCGCTCCAGGAAATACCAGCCGCTCAGTGCGTTTTCCATCTTCGTTGGCAAACAAATTGGTGGGAATCAAGCCCTTTTGAATCAATTCTTCCTGCACTTTTGAATCTTTCGGTTCGATAAAACGATAGGCCAAATTCACTCCGCCATAGTCTGAAAAAGATTCTAAAGTTTCCTGAATGGCTCGCTCCAGCCGCTCAAAACCTGCGGGAAAATCGCCCGTCATGTACACTTTTATCGTCACTTGCTCGTCTAAATTTTGGAGAAGTTTTTTGGTAGCATCAGAAATAGTATACCGTTTTTCCTGAGTCAAGTCCCAACGGAAAAACAAAAAAGAAGCCAGTACATTAGCGGCGGCAAGAATGCCAATAAAAATAAGCAGTTTAACGATTTTCGACTTCATAAAGTCTGGATTTTCGGCCAAAGATACGCTAAAAACGAAAAAGGAAGCCGTATCGTGTGGCTTCCTTAAAAATGACCTGTACTATTTTATGGGATTCATAACGACATTCCTCAATTAGTCTCCACCCGAATCATAGCGCTGTTGCCGTTTGTGACGCCGGCTCCGCAGGTATTATTAATCGAAACCACTTTGTATTCCGTAGTCGTTCGTGGGTTGACAGTAAGTTGATAGGGGTTAATAAAAGTACCAGCCACCGCTGTTCCGTCGGAAAGTACAAAAGACCAAGGCGGCAGACCGTTTTTAAACGTAACCCGGATACGAGCTGCTCCGCCGGGGCGAATCACAGCCCCGCCCGTCACGAGAGCCGAAGCGGCATTGGGCATCATGACGTTGATGTTGGTAGGTACGCCTTCCGTAAATGGGAAAGTGGAAATAACCCGAATTTGCTGCGTAGTAAGTGTGTCTTTAAGATACGGCGGTAAAATCTTGGCACGTAATGCAGTAGCTCCTCCCATCGTAGGAAGGTTGACCCATTTTCCGCTGGTGTCCGTTATTTGAACCACAAAGCGGTTTGCATTTTCAAAGCGTCCGGTAGTGGTAAACGGCACCGTAATTTCAGTACCGGAGCAAATGATTTTATCTGATAAGTTACCGGTTGTAATAGTTGCCGGCGGGATTTTTACTTTTACAAAAGCATTTCCGGAAAAACTTCCCACCCCGCAAAATCCGCCTGCGGAGGTAATGCTGTAAGCCGTTGGATTGTTGGGAGTTACTTTAATTGTATAAGGAGTGACGCGAATGTCGTTTTGGTATGTACCGTCCGATAAAAGCACAAACCAAGGGCCACCACCGCCAAAATCCAAGCTCAGATTAGTGGAGCCTCCTTCGGGAATTTCAAGAGAATCACGACGTAAGGTTGCCGTTGCCGTTGCCGAAACGTTCACATCTACCGTATCGCTTGAAATCGTGGGAAAAGTAGATACCACTCGCAATTTATAATTACCCGGCTTTATTCCAAACGGCGTTTTTGCCATGACGGGGCTTTCTGAAGCAATTTCAGAAATATTGGCAAAATTTTCTCCCGCAGCATCGCTCAATTGTACGACAAACCCATTTCCGACATTGTATTTACCCGTTGCATTGAAATTGATCTGAAACGGAGTACCTGTACATACCCGAAATCCGGCCTTGGGAACTGCTTTCAGCGTAATAACGGGCAATGTATCCTGACTGACCTGTACCACTAATTCTCCCGAGGTAGTGCCGCTCCCGCAGGCATTGCTGACTGATGTTACTTTATAGGAGCCCGTTTGCGCAGGAGCTACCTGCGCCGTATAGGGATTTATCATTGTGTTGGTTACGGTGGTGCCATCGGAAAGTGTAAAAGACCAAGGAGCCGCGCCGGTGAGCAAAATACGGTACGTTGCCATTTGGCCCGGGCCGATTTTGGCTATGGCACTGCCGTCGTTTAGCTCCATGCGGGCGTGAGCGAAAGGCAAAAGCGTCAGGCGTGCGAGTTTACTTGTACTCTTCGCAGAAACCACTCGTACCGAAACCAAACCCGAGCGATTGGCGGGAAGCGTTGCCCGAATCGGGCTTTGAAGAGCCGAATCCGAAATCGTAACAAATTTGCCTGAAATGTCAGCTATCTGTACTCGGAAATAGGTGTTTTCTTCAAATTTGCCCTCAGTGCTGAAAGGAATAAGCACCGAACTTCCCGGACATACAAACAGATGGGAAAGATCGACGATTTTTATCTCAGATTTGATGATGGGCGCTGCCGTATCAGGCCGAAAAGTAGTGTCTCTTTGAAGCCCGATGATTTTTTTAGCAACACTACCGGTGTCTTTGCGAAGGGTGTCTTTACGCAAAGTGTCTTGACTGTAAGTGAATTGGGGTTGGTTTTTTACCTTCGACCACAGCCCTGCTCCTGCCCAAGCAATTACAAAACAACTAACAATGAATTTGTGCATACCTCTACCTGTTGAAGGGCAAAGTTACGGTTGTTTTCACAAATTCCCCACTGCCTGATGAATATGAGCGACTTGTTTGGGTTCAAAAACTACACAGGGAAAACCAAACAAACATTTATCTTTAATCATTTGGGCTACTTCTACTGGCACGCTTTCTTCCCAGCCCGGCTCGCCGCGTTTGATCAATTCAAGCACGCGGTCGGTCGAAATTTTAAGGTTTTCTTCGTTGTAATCACGAATATCTTCGATTTTGTCGTTACATACCAAGTAGTTAAAAAGAGGCTGGAGATTGGTGGATAATTCAAAATTTTGACAATTGTAGAGTTTGCCGTTTTTGAAAGTTGGGTAAACAAACAGTTTGACATTTCGGCTAAACAAAGTCGAAAATGACTCTAAAATTCCGCCGGGCAGATTGTGGTAATAACTTTCTTCAAAAATGTATTCCAAATTAGGAATGCCCAATACTAAACCGATTTTGAGGCGTGTGGTTTTGGCCAAAAATGCCACTAATCGGTGGTATTCGTGGTAGTTGGAAATCATTACCGTTTGCCCAATCGAACTCAACACATCCACGCGGTCGAGAAAATCTTTTTCGTTGATGTCTTTTTCGGCTCCCCGCAAATTTTGAAGCGTAAGTTCGGCTACCATCATTACCTTTTTTTCGTCTACGTCGGGTTTGGCTTTAAATTGCTTGAGACCATTGTGAAGCATATCTACGTGGACATTGGTAATGGGGCGAAGCCTGCCGCGCAAAAGGAGAATGTGCTTTTTGTAAAGCGCTTCCGAGGGTTGCAACACTTGACCGTCTGGACCAAACATCGCTACTTCCGTGAAACCATGTTTTACCAAATATAAACTCATCAGGCGATTATCAACGTGTTGAAAATCGGGTCCCTGAATCCGAATCATGTCTATTTGAACGCGGTCAGGGCTCAAATCGTCCATGAGCGAAAGCAAAAGCGTTTCGGGCGATTTGTAGTAATTAAAACAGCCGTAAATCAGGTTAACCCCAATCACACCCAGGGTGTATTGCTGTAAAATGCTGTCGTTGTCGAGCATTTTAATGTGAATTACAACATCATTATAAGGCGAGCGGGGAGTGAGCTGAAACCGAAGTCCCAGCCAACCGTGACCTTCGTTGCTTTTCTGATAATTGAGCGCTACGACGGTGTTGGCAAAAGCAAAAAACAAACTGTCAGCACCGCGTTTTTCGGCCAATCGCTGTTCTACCAAGTCGTATTCATGCTTAACCATTTTCATCAACCGTGATTCGACAACGTAGCGGCCACTGGGTTCGGGGCCGTAGATTTCGTCACTGAATTTCATGTCATACGCCGACATAGTTTTGGCAATCGTACCCGAAGCGCCACCCGCTTTAAAAAAATTGGCAGCCGTGTCCTGTCCTGCTCCGATTTCGGCAAAAGAGCCATAAATACGGCGGTCTAAGTTGATGCGAAGAGCCTTTTGTTTCGTGCCAAGGTTTTTGTCGTAAGGAATACTCATGAAATTGTCGGTTGCTGATAAGGTGGGTTAAAACTTTCCAAAGTTTTAAAGGAAAATCGGACGAGTTTGTACAAAACTAATTAATAAACCCGTCAAGATTGTACAAAAATACGATAAACTCCCTAAACTCCCATACCACAAATTGACATACACAGCTCCTTTAGTAAGGTAAAATAAACAATGATTGAATAAGCCAATTCTACCAAAATGAACCTCAAACTGGAGTATTGATTCATTTAAATGTGTTTTCATTAGTAATTTAGGTAAATCAATTTTGGATTAATAGGTTTGTAATGTACTTATAATCAATGAATTAATCACTAATTGTCAATTCACTAATTCACAATTGATTCCCAGCTACCCAAATTGTGGATAAAGTCGTAATTTTGCAGTATGCAAATAGATAAAGATACTCTCCATAAGATTGCGCACTTAGCGCGTTTGGAAATCAAACCGGAAGAAGAAGCCCCTTTGTTGGAAAGTCTCGTAAGCGTGCTTTCGTGGATGGAACACCTAAATGAGCTTAACACGGACGATGTAGCGCCGCTTACGCACATTTCTTCGGAAATAAACGTGATGCGTGAAGACACGGTTGGCAATCACTTATCCCGTGAAAAAGGGCTTTTGAATGCACCTTCGCAGGATGGTACGTATTTTAGAGTTCCGAAAGTGATTGAATAAGTAGATTCGCTCCGAGTGTAAAAAATAAAGCTCTTCCCAAAAATGAGAAGAGCTTCCAAATAACAGATGTTGGTGCGTACTATAAAGTAGCAATCAACTTTTGATTCAAAACTACGTAATCGTCGTTTTTAGCTTCTTTGGCCAATTCAATAGATTTCATGGCTGTTGCTTTTGCGCCTGTTTTATCGCCTGCTTTTGCCTGAATTTTTGCTTTTAAGTGCATTACCCAAAACGCAGTAGGTTGTGCTTCAACGGCTTTGTTAGCCCATTCCAATGCTTTGGCAATGTCTTTACCGTTATCAAAATAATAACTGGCGGCCTGAAAATAAGGACGGCTGTCTACAGCCATGGCTGAGCTGATTTGCGCCATGATTTTAGTGTCAATGTCAGCCACTACCGGGATTTGTACCGCGGTGTTTTCCCATAAGATTTGGATGTCGGCAGAGGAGGCTGTCAAATTACCTAAAATGATGGTGAAATTCTCAATCATCATAGGCAGCTGCATAGATTCTACTTTGAAACGAGCCACGTCATCTTCGGTTTTGTAGCCTGTCAAACCGCTGTTATTAGCGCCTTTGTTGATGATAATTTCCCAAGCACCGGCAGTAGGAACGGAATAAATTGCGTACGAACCGGCTTTTACGGGCATTCCACCCACTTTTACATCTTCTCCAAAAGTTACTTTGGTAGCTGCGTTAGCACCTGTTCTCCAAATTTTACCGAACGGTACTAAGTCACCAAAAATCTTGCGGCCTTTTGCTACCGGACGTGAATAGGTGATTTCAATGGAAGAAAGGGCAAAGTCTTGCTTGAGGGTTTGGGTTGGACTGGGGGCCGGGGTCTTGATACCTTGTGCAAAAGCACCCGCTGAAAGAAGGACAAAAAGAAGTACAACGACTTTTTTCATTTGATTTTTTTAATTTTGGTTAAACGATTATCGCTTACAGTCTATCGGCTATTAGCTGAATTGAAAACTCAATAATTCACTAAATAATTCAAAAAAATGACGGCTAAGTGTACCGTTGGGTTGAATTTATGAGATAATTACTGATGTATGTCATCATTTACCAACGAGGAAATGCCGATTTTTGGAGATATTAGATTCGGAGGGCCTGATATCCACTAATTATTAAATTGCTACTTTTTACATGTCAAAGCAACATACTTTTCATATTCCCGTCATGGGTCTGGGCTTTACGATGGAGTCGCCCATTAAAGTCGCTCGTTTTGGGATTTCGTCGGTCATTTCCATCATTGAAGATGAGCTGATGGAGCGCCTCCGTGAGTTGTACAGCCCGTGGGTGAATGAGACGTTCAGTCCAATTACCAAACATCAGGAAGACTGGCGTGCCAAACGAATTCAATCCTATCTCAATTTGGTCAATCAAATTGTAAATCAGCAGGTTGAAAAGTTACAAAATTTGCCCTTTACGGTTGGAAATGAAATTGTTAAATACTTCGAACTCCTGCCCGACGATTCGGCCATCAAAGAACTGTATCAGAAAATGATGTTGCTTGAAGAAGGGGAGAACAAGGCGCAATTGCAGGAAAGACTTCGCAGTGAAATTAAAGCCGGGGCTATTGACGTCAACATCATGGCGAAAGTAGACCGAAACAATTATACCAAAGAAGGTGAAATGCTTCCTAAAGAATTTTCGGATGCACTTTCCAGTTTGCGGGGTTTTGCCCAAAGTGATTTGGAATCTTCGGTGGTTTTTTCTGCTGGTTATAACCCGCGCCTGTATGGCTACATTGATACATTCAGCGACTTTTTTCCTGACGTAACCGGCTATTTGAAAAAGAAGATTGTGCTGAAAGTAAGCGATTACCGTTCGGCACTGACGCAGGGTAAACTATTGGCCAAAAAGGGTTTGTGGATTTCTGAATTCAGAATTGAATCAGGATTGAACTGTGGCGGACATGCTTTTGCGACCGATGGGCTCTTGTTGGGTCCTATTATGGAGGAGTTTAAGGCAAATAGAGAAGCCCTCGCAAACGAGCTTTGGACCATGTGCAATCAAGCCTTGGTTTCAAAAGGAGCTACAACTTTTGAAACTCGACCCGTGCTTCGCATTACAGTGCAGGGCGGTATCGGAACTGCCAACGAGAATAAATTTCTGTTGGAGCATTACCAAGCCGATGCTACCGGTTGGGGAAGTCCGTTTTTGCTCGTTCCGGAAGCGACGAGCGTGGACGAAACTACCCTTCAGTCGTTGGCTACGGCCAAACCTGACGATTATTACCTGAGTCATGCATCACCGTTAGGGATTCCTTTTAATAATTTCCGAAAAAGTACGGCTCAACAGCAATTAGCAACGCGTATTGCGAAAAACCGCCCGGGTAGTCCCTGTTACAAGAAATTTCTGGTAGCTAATACGGAATTTACCGAAATACCCATTTGTGCCGCTTCGCGCGAATACCAGCATTTGAAAATTAATAAATTGAAACAACAGAATCTTTCGCCCGCAGCGTACGAAGCGCAATTGGCGGAGGTGACCGAAAAAGATTGCCTTTGTGAAGGTTTGGGTGCTTCGGCTTTGTTGAGCGAAGGCTTGCAACCTGCTCATAAACTCAATGCCGTTACGATATGCCCAGGGCCTAATTTGGCGTATTTCTCCGGCGTATTTACGTTACAGCAAATGGTTGATCACATTTATGGCCGTTTGAATTTGCTCAATTCAGTGAAGCGTTCCAACCTGTTTGTGAATGAGTTGAGGATGTACATCAACTACTTTGATGATGAGTTGAAGAAAAACATGGATAGCCTCACGACCAAGAAAGTGCGTTATTTCCAACTGTTTCAAACGAATCTTCTGCAAGGGGTGGATTATTATAAACGACTCATGCCTTCTCTGAAAAATGAAGCGGAGCGGTATTTGGAAGAAATGAAGGAAGAACTAAATCAGTTTGAAAATACGATAAAAAATATGTCAGTTCCCGTTCCTGTGGGGGCGTAAATGAAGAATATTAGTTTTTGGTTTTTTAAGTGTTTCAGTGGTTAGCAAATTTTTGCTGACCACTCTTGTTTGATTCTCTTTCCGGAAAGAGTTACTTCTTCTGCTTTTTCGCTGGTTTCCCCTCCAATACCTTCGTATGCTATTAAATAGACAAAACCGGGCGAGCAGTGGAAGGTCATCAGCCTGAAAGTTAATCAATTGTATGAGGAAGAAAACGTAAACTTGCCTGTGATTGCTATAACACAAAGCTTGGAATTTAAGAAGCAATAATCGCCAACTCTATTGTTAGAAATTCATAGAGACTAATCACTTTTATTGAGTGATTTTTAAGATAGTCTGTGCCCGTTGGTATAATTAAAGACATATCTTCCAAATTGAATCCATTCGTTTTTAGATGCTTAAAGTAATACCGCGCGGGAGACCCCGTCTATTTTCCAGCGTTTAGCATATTTTTTGTCAACCATTTTCTGATGTAAAATAGGGCTCAATTATGATTTCAAGTTGCTAAATAGAGCGTTAAAATAGTTTTTTTTGTAAAAAAAGCTTATGATTCTAAGAATAAATGACGTTGTTGATGACCGATTATGCTATGAAAAAGTAAGAGAACTCCGTTGGTCTGAAGGGGTAAAATGTCCTCACCGTGGCAGCCATAAACACAACCGTCATGGGCATCACAATACAACTGAACACCGTTATCGTTACCAATGCAAAGATTGTTCGAGGTGTTTTGACGATTTAACCAATACTATTTTTCAAGGGCATCATCAGCCACTGAAAGTATGGATAATATGCCTTTACCTAATGCGTTTAAACCTCTCTAACGCACAGATTTCCAAAGAATTGGGAGTAAGCGAAAACGACACACACGTAATGACAAGCCTTTTAAGAGAAGGCGTTTGCGAGAAAAGTCCACAAGAAATAGTAGAAGGCGAGGTAGAGTTTGATGAGTTATACCTCATTGCAGGCCATTTCATATATTCATAAAACTGTTAACCATACTCAAGGCCAGTACGCCCGAGATGAGGATGGCAAATGTGAAGTCCATGTCAATACAATGAAATCTTTTTGCGGGGCTCCCCGTGCGGTCATTGTTAAGGCCGTGGCTACGTCCCCATCGTGGAATTTCGCAAGAAAGACTCCCTTATTATTTGGGATTTTTTGAATACTTACACAACATTCGAAAACGAGGTGCAAGTTGCACTCACTGCTTTAGTTCAACTTTTAGTAGCAACTTGAATCCATAATTGAGCCTTAAAGAAATAAGCCTAATGAATTTGCCCCTAATTTTTATTTGCTCTTAAAATTGTACAATTAAACGACGCTATTCTTCAATCTTTACTTAGATTAATGCAGAAATAAAGCAATTTTTTAGGCAGACGTAAAATCAAAGCCTTAATTTTGCGTTTAATTAAATCAGATGAGACTTAGCTTCCATTATGAGATATTCAGTTCAATTTTTTGTCCTTCTGCTATTTGTTTCAACTACATTACTCAGGGCACAGGACAATCGTACAAACTTTCAGATAGAGCTTCCTTCCGAACCTAATTGGAATACGGTGCAGGAAGGGAGTCGTATCGAATTTCGATTAAAAACTACGGGCGGGAAAAGTGATTCTGTCAAGTATGTTATTATGCAAGGTTTGGTCGAAGGCATGGTCTTTGACTCCACAGGTCATTTTGGATGGGTCCCATCCTACGAAATGGCGGATCGTACCAATACTCAAAAATCAGTACAGATTATTTTCGAGGCGAGAAACAAACAAAATGAAACAGCGACTCGCTCCATAGAGTTAAAGGTAGTCCATGTGAACAGACCTCCTCGGGTGGAAGAGTTAAAACCTTTTTATGTTCAAAATCGCACCCAAAATATTTATAGAATTGATGCCAATGCTTTAAAGGATGACGACGGCGATCCCCTGGTTGTAATTCCCGTAGCGGAAACAATGCCAGAAGGGGCGAAACTCACTTCAGCAGGAGAACTAACGTGGCATCCTTCTCTTACTCAATTCAATAATTTAAAAACGAGTCCTGTTTTTATTGATTTTTTGGTAGAAGACCAGCCGGGAAAAGCCCGGGCAAAAGGAAGGCTGAAAATTGAAGCTACCCAGATGGATTTGCCGCCAAGCATTATACAGGTGCCTAAAGGTGAGTATTTTAAGTCAAAAGAAAACGCTACAGTCAATCTTAAGTTTTTTCTGTCGGATCCTAATGGAGATGACGATATTTCCGCTTTTGATTTTGTAACTGACAATCCGGATGTACCTGCAAGTACCCTCGTCAGAAATACCCCTAATCAATATGAATTCATTTGGACGCCCAATTATGATTTTGTAAAAGACCCTCACGATTCACTTTCTTTTACCATTACTTTTTTTGTAATTGATAAAGAACAGAATAGAGATGAGCAAAAAATAAGATTTAACATTGTTAATGCCATCAATGAAGCTGAAAAAGACCGTCAGCTATATGATTTATACCGAGCTGCTTTGGTAGATGCCTGGAACTTGGTGACCCAACTCAGCGAAAAAGAGCAGGAGCTTAAAAGGTCGTATTTGAAAGCCAAAAAAGGCAAAAAAAATCGCTCTATGGTCAATGCAGGCTTGGGAGCAACTACCGGACTTTCGCCGGCTGTTATTAAAGCACCTCAGACAAAATCTATTGTTTCGGCCATTGGAGGAACTACAATTGTTACTATTGGTGCCTTGGAAGCCGCTGAGGTCATTGGTAAACCTCTTCGTGATTTATTGGATCGTTATAACTACGTACTGGAAAAGAAAATCGAGATTCAAAGTAAAGGAGATGTTTTTGCCCGTGAATATGCCCTTAAAGCTTCTCGGCGGCAAGGAGATTTTGCTAAAAAACGCGATGAATTCAAAGCAGCTCTTTCCATAAAAGGTCTTGTTACGCTGGATTTGGATGCCGGCTGGGAAAACAAAAAAGAAGCGACCGATAAAGCTATCGGTCGCGCATTTAAGGATTTTACGCCTTTAGAAGTTACGAATCGTGCTCGCCAGCAATAGAACCGTCGGTCGGTTGATGTGTCTTTTTAAACCCGACTGACGGTTTTATTTTGTGACCTTCAACTTTCCTTGCATCAACGTATGATGTCCCGGGAATGTGCACAGGTATGTATATTCGCCGGGCTCATTGGGAGCAATGAAGTAGATAGATTCGCTCGTTTCGGGTTGCAAAATGTTGGTATGGAAAATCACATTGGCAGATTTTGGAACATACTGCATATCAGAACCTTTCAGACCTAATTTGATAGCGGCTTCTCCTACGGGATTAGCCATACCAGGCTTTACAATGACACAATTGTGAAGCATATCGTCGTTGTTATTAAAGACCCATTTTATCCGACTGCCCGCTTTCACCTGAACTTCTGTTACGTCAAACTTTAGGCCCGGTTTTGTACCCAAAGTGATTACCTGGTCAGGGCCGTTTGTCCAGTCGGCAGGTTGGTCAAGGGTGCGTTTGGGACTGTTTGAAGCTTTTGAAGGGGCAGAAGCAGAACTTGTGGCAGGCATTGTATGTCCGCTATGTACACTTGCCGTTTCCACTGCCGGTTTTTGCGTATTTGCAGTCCATTGAGTGCTTGGTATTTTTTCGCCGTCGGCAATTTCATTCAGGGTATAATACCCCACGTTGTGTAATAAAGGCATACCTGCCGCCGAGCGAATTCCTTCCGCTTTGATTTCATGAATATATCCCAACTTCAAACTGTCTAACACAATTCGGGCTTTCAGTCCATTGTCTGATACAATAATGTGGCGTATTGCCCGCTCCGAAGCATTGATAATGGGACTGCCGTACGTATGGTGATATTTGTAAGTAAACGAGTTGAATTGATAAGAAGCGGGGTCCTGAGCGGCTTTCTTGTCTGCCGGAAGGGTGAATTCAACCTCAAAACCGTCCGGCATAGAACGAACCGTTTTCATTTCAAACGGAGTCTTACCCGTCCATACCAATCGTTGAACGCCAAAAGGATCTTTTCCTGTGGCCGACCAACCGCGACTGGTTTGGCCGACAAACATCGAACCGTCTAAGCCCCAAACCATTCGCAAGATACCCGATTGGAAACCTTCCCGGAAAGGAAAGCAGATGCCCTGCCAACGCCCTTTTACTTTTTCAAGCATGACCCGCATGATTTTACTGTGTCCTTGGTCTCCCACAAAAAGCTGACCTTCAAAAGGCCCGAAAGCACCCTTTGTCATGTCTTCTTTAATGTCAGAGGTAGAAATTCCCATCAACGTATGGGGAAACCAAACCGCAGGGGCTTTCAGTCCCGGTACCCGTTTGGCTACTTCGTACAAAGGTTCTCCCGTATCGGGAATGTCTTTTTGTTTCAATTTCAAGGGAGAGTCGGGCTCCTGACTCCATACCAGCCCTTCTGGATTACCGGCGAAATCACCCGTTTCTAAGTGAGTCATGCGGCCGGAACCTACCCAGTCTCCCTGATTTTCAGTGTAGAACATATCACCGTTTTGCAAAGCAATGTACCCTGCCGGTGAGCGCAAACCTGTCGCAATGGGTTTCATGTTGGCTTTGTCGTCAAATTTCAATAACCAACCGCGCCATTTTGCCATGCTGGAACCGTGCCCGATCCAGCCTAAATTGAGTGTAACGAGCAGCTCACCGTTGGGTGCCTGAACGGGCCCGTACGAGTATTCGTGGTAATTTCCCGACAAAGGCCATTTGTAAAACGAATCATACACATCGGCAACTCCATCGCCATCTGAATCGACCAAATGCGTGATTTCCCCGCGCTGTGATAGCAGAAAGGAACCATCGGGGCGATAAAGCAAGCCCAGAGGTTCGTGCAGACCGTGTGCAAATCGCTTATAGGTAGGTTGTCCCGACCCTTTTAGGTACGGATTGGTAATCATCCACACCTCACCCCGCCGGGTAGAAGCCGCCAAACGTCCATCGGGTAAGACCGACAATCCGCCGATTTCCAGTTGAATATTTTCAGGGACAGGTAAGGTAACAATGCGATAATAATCTTCTTCAATCATGGGACGGTTTTGCGCCTGGCCTACAAACGAAGAAGCAAAGGACAGAAGGAGAGAATACAAAAAGATTTTTTTCATGAACAGCAACCTTGTTTTTCAATAATAAAGACCATTCAGCATTTCTTTTACCCAAAATAAAAGCGGCGCACCAAGTAGCACTCCGCTTTTATTTAAATTGTATTATTTCGATTAAATGGTCGAAAGTACGTTGTTCATGTTACGAACGGCGTCGGCAGACTTAGCAAATGCTGCTTTTTCCGACTCGCTCAAACGCAGACTTACGACTTTTTCCCAGCCACCGGCACCAATCACAACCGGAACACCCATACAGATGTCTTTTTGGCCGTATTCGCCGTTCAGATAGACTGAACAAGGGAAAATGCGTTTTTGGTCACGAACGATGCTTTCTACCAACGAGGCTACTGCCGCGCCCGGTGCATACCAAGCCGACGTACCAATCATTTTGGTGAGGGTAGCACCGCCTACCATCGTATCAGCTGCTACTTGCTGTAATTTTTCTTCAGATAGGAAGCGACTTACCGGAATACCGTTGTAAGTCGCCAAACGAGTCAAAGGAATCATCGTGGTGTCACCGTGTCCACCGATTACCATTCCGTGAAGGTCATTAGGAGATACATTCATGGCAAGCGATAGATACGTTTTGAAACGTGCGCTGTCCAAAATACCGCCCATCCCGATGATGCGTTTTTTAGGTAATCCCAATTCTTTAAATGCCAAGTACGTCATAGTATCCATTGGGTTGGAAACGATGATGATGATGGCTTTAGGAGAATATTTCAAAATGTTTTCGGCCACTCCTTTTACTATACCCGCGTTGATACCGATAAGGTCTTCACGCGTCATGCCGGGCTTACGGGGAATACCCGACGTAATAACTACTACTTCTGAACCTTTCGTTTTTTCGTAGTCGTTGGTCGAACCGGTGATTTTGGTATCGAATCCGTTCAATGTAGCTGTTTGAAACATATCAAGGGCTTTTCCTTCCGATAACCCTTCTTTGATGTCGAGCAATACTACTTCCTGAGCCAACTGACGGCGAGCGATGTTGTCAGCGCAGGTTGCGCCTACTGCCCCTGCTCCTACTACGGTAATTTTCATAGTGTTTAAAGCCCCCTAACCCCCGACGGGGGAACTTTTTAAAGGTTTGGCCATGCCTTGGGAGTAAAATAAAGACATGGGCAATAGTTAATTTGTATTTGAGCCGTAAAGATAGAGCGAAAACCTTTTAAAGCTACTCTTAAAGGTATTTTTAATGCTAAAAACGTGTAGTGAAGCTTGTTTTATTACTTGTTGTTCTTTACTAAGAAACAACAGACAATGTGTGGAATACCTCCCCGGATGTTTATGACTTTTACCGTTCATAAGAGATTTACAAGACACTTTTTCCTGAAAAAGGCTGTCCATCCGAATTCGTTTGCAGACCTTTAAATCACTAACTTACCTTTGTATTCCTTTTTTCAGCCATGAAATACTAACTTTATCGTTGATTATCACCCAACCTTTTTTAACATGACACCCAAACGTAAAGGAACGGTCGTCAAGACTGTCAAAGAAATTACAATCGGCGCCGCGTTGACTGTGGCATTATTGAATGGAGGGATGATGCTCCAAAGTTGCGGCGGGTCCGATGACAACGAGCAGCAGGAGACTCCCTACAAAGGTCGCCCTGTGAAAACATACATTACAGAAATAAAACCCGGCGAGTATAAAATTACGGACGAAGTGGCCGTCAACAGTGATGCCGAAGCAGGTGCTGTTGTCCGTTATTTCGACGGACGACGCGATACCCTGACCGTAGCAGAAGCCCGAAATCTGGTAAAAACAGATTCCACGACCCGTGATTATTATAATAATCCGAATCAGTATCACAGTCATTATCACCGCAGTTCACTTTCCAATGCGCTGCTTTGGGGAGGAATGGGATATATGCTGGGCCGAAACAACAATTCGCAATTCTATAGCGAAGGACGTGAGCGTCAGTATAGCTCGGGAGCGTATGCCAATTCGTCGGTATATCAGCGTTCGGCTGGCATTCATGAAAGCTACCATAGCTACCGCAAAAGCTCTGCTTCGCGTCCGAGCAGCAGTCGCAGTGGGTTTTTTGGTCGCAGTCGCAGTTCGGGGAGTTAATTTTTTCTCACGCAAAGAGGCATAAGGTGCAGAGACGCGAAAACATTGCGACTTTGCAACGCTGTGTGCATAACTAATTTACCATTACAAAAATGATCAATACACGCTATTTAAATAATAGTCCCGAAGTCCAATTACGTAATGTCGGTTGGGATTGGATGTTGGGGGCGGATACGTTGCCTTATTTGACCAACGAAGTGGTTACCATAAAATCGTACGAAGCGGAGGCGTATTACAATGCGGCCAACGAACTGTACGAGATTTATACGGAAGCGGCTCAACATGCCATAGACAGAAATCTGTGGAAAGAAATGGGTATTCCCGAAAACTTGATTGAATTGATAAAACTTACGTGGGAGGACGACCGTCATTGGCATATTTATGGGCGATTTGATTTGGCGGGAGGGGTGAGCCGGGAACCGATAAAACTTATCGAATTCAATGCCGATACAGCTACCTGTATTCCCGAAACGGCGGTGGTGCAATGGGCGCACCTCAAAGCCAATAATATGGACGAGAGCAAGCAGTTCAACAATGTTTATGAATCGTTGAAAGGTCAGTTTGCCGAACTTCGTCGCCGGAATATGCATCTGACGCCCACGCTTCTATTTTCGACCATGCGTGATGCTCCCGAAGACGATACCAATGTTGCGGTATTGGGTGAGGCAGCGCGCGAGGCGGGTTTTGACGTAGAGTTCAGTTACATGGATGAAGTGGAGTTTACGGCTACCGAAGGAATTTTTAAGCAAAATCCGCAAAACGGCAAGTTTGAACAGTTTGATTTTTGGTTTAAGTTGGTGCCGTGGGAATACATTGGTTACGATGAACCTGAATTGGCTGAGTTACTGACAAGTATCGTTAAAAACGGCAAAGCGGTGATTATCAATCCTGCTTATACCTTGCTGTTCCAATCGAAATACATCTTAAAATTATTGTGGGATTTGTATCCCAATCACCCACTTTTGTTGTCTACGACTACCCAACCGCTTTCGGATAAAATAAGTGTAGAAAAAGTGCTGTTTGGCCGAGAAGGGGCCAATGTTCGTATCTTAGAAACCAACGGAACGGTCATTTCCGCTGCCGGCGGTGACTATGGTGATTACGAAAAAGTATATCAGGAATACGTAGAATTTCCGCGCGATTCCCTCGGCAAACGCTACCAAGCGGGGGTGTTTTGGGCAGGCGATGCCTGTGGTTTAGGCTATCGTCGAGGTGGTAAAATCATTGACAATACCGCACAGTTTGTGGGGCATTTGGTAGAGTAAGAGGGTATAGAGTATAAGTTTACTCAAGCTTCTTTCAAATTAACTTGATAATAAGGGAGAGTTTTTCTATTTGTGTTTAACAAAAGTTATTATTATGACAAAAGAAAAAGTGTTAGTCGCACTAAAAGAACTTCCTGAGCGATTTGACGTAGAAGAGCTTATTGAGCGACTTATTTTTTTGCAGCAAATAGATGAAGGATTGGCTCAATCAGATAGTAATCAAGTTGTTTCGTTAGAAGAAGCTAAAGTGGCTTTAAGTAAATGGTTGAAGTAAATCTAACGCACAAGGCATTGCGCTGATATAGAGGCCATTGTCCAGTATCTATCTTAGTATTCTCCAAGCTATGCTTCTCGTTTCGTGGTGGAAGTTACCAAAAGAGCTGAATTATTACGGGTATTTCCTGAAATGGGAAGAGTTTTGCCCGAAATTGACGAAAGGGAAGTCCGCGAATTAATTTATCAACGATATCGCATTATATACCATATCATTAATGAAAATCGCATTGATATTATTACTGTTCAGCACGCTTCAAGAGACATAAAACGTCACTTATCTAATGAAGGAAAGTAGAGCTGGTTAAATTTTTAATAATGTTATTCCGCCTTGAAATAAGTGAAGATCAGGCTTTTTGAGGAATAAACTCCACTTTTAAGTAAGCTCCCGTTGCGTTTGGATTAGTGACAATCTGCGGTAAACCATTCATTACATCAAGTGATTGTTTGTGCGTGTGTCCTGCAATAATTCCCAGCAAATGGGGCGTATTCATCACTTCTTTGTAAAAGGTTTTAGTCACTTCATTATGTCCAGCTTCGGGCCATTGCGGGCGGCGTTCGAGTTGGTAATTTTTGTCCGCCTTTGCGCTCCAATCGGGATGCCCGCATCCAAAACCAACAGACCTTTCGGGGGCATACAACGGGATATGGACTAATAATACCAAAGGTTTTCCGGTTGCAACTTCTTTTCGGAAAAACGCGAGTTGTTCGGGCAGAATTTCGTACGTTGAATTGTCAATAACCACAAAACGTACACCATTGATTTCTCGAACCGTCATCAGGGGATACCCTCCCTGATAAAGAGGGAAAAGACGTTTCTTTGTCCACGTATCGCGCAGTTCAGTTACTGTGCCGGGCATTCCTTCATAATGCCAATCGTGATTGCCGGCCACATATACGTAAGGTAAACCTGTCGTTTTTAGTTGTTGAGTGACCCAATCAACGGCCGCTTCGGAAGGAAAACTCATGATGTCGCCGATGAGTGCGACCAAAGAAACGCCTTCGTTTTTAGCAATGTCAAGCGTTTCCTGAAAGCATTCTGCGGGATTTGTGGCTTCACCCGTTTGAAAATGCTTTGTTTGATTATAGGCTTTGGCCATTCGGTCACTGTATTGCTGGTACGGTTCTCCGCGTGCATCATCCATAAAAAGATGAGTATCGGCAATAAACATAATACTGAAGCGCTCGCGAATGGAAGCGTTGAAAAAACGAACTTGGTTGGCATCAATCGCAAAACTTCCCCTTTCTGAAAGGATTGATTTTGATTTGTTTCCTAAAAAAGGGGCAATGACAAGGGAGGAAAGCAGGTCGCGTCTTTTCATGGTCAATAGTAATGGTTTATTTTTTATGGATAAACCAAGCCCAAAAAATCAATACAAATTGAAGAGGAAGACGTATCAAAGCCACTTGGTGGCTTCCCACAGCTGGGTGTTCTTTGAATACATCAATGACATGCAAGGGCAGAAATGCCACCATCATGATGAGAATTCCAAGCGTTGATAAAGAGCGAAATTTGGGAATAAATACACCGATGCCCACGATAATTTCTGCGATTCCTGACACGTAATTGATGGCTTCTCCAGGTAAAAAATCAGGAATAAAAGGAAGATACATCGCGGGTTTCAGGAAATGGTTTACTCCTCCAAAAACCATAAAAGCACCAAATAGTAAAGTTAAGATAAGTTTCGTGATTTTCATCTTTTTAAGGGAAAAGGGTTATCAAAATAAATAAAATGCGGTGGATTGTAAGTAACCCACCGCACGGATATTACAACTCATTGAATAACTGTTCTGTTACAAACTCTTCACAAAACCGCTTTCTATTTTCCAGCTTTTCTTATCGGAGCGAAGTTCAAAATTGCCTCGGTCGCCTAATCTCAAAACGATGGGTTTGCCTTTGGCGTCTACGAGCATGGCACCTTGGGCATCCAATTCATCAATGCCGTAAAATACTGACAAATCGCCAAAATCTTCGATGCTGCTGCGATAGCTGAACCCAGTCGCATCGGCATTGTTGACTTCGTTGCGGTTGACGGCTACATCAACGGTATAGGTCTGTCCATTGAGTTCAGTCTTGGCATTCCGAATGATAAGGTCAAAGTGATTGCGGGCGTTTTGGGGGATTTTTTCGTAATCGTTACGATTTTCGCGAGCGTATGTTCCATCAGCAATGGACTCTAACGCCGTCAAAATGGCAACGAAGTTCATTTTACGCAAATACTGTTTTTCGGGATCGTCTTTGTACCCGCCCGATTCAATCAAAATAAGGCTGGTACCCCATTTGGCAATATTATCGCCAAAAGCACGCGGCTCAAACTCGTCGGAATAGCGCGCTACTTGGTTAGGGACAAATTTTTGCAATTCGCGATTCATCCCCACAATCAATTGCATGGCGCGTTCACGGATGGCGTTGATGCTTCTGTCTTCGTTATACGCTGTGGCCAAAAACGAAATGGCCGCCACTTCTTTTGACTCGCCTACGCTGTAACGCGGGCTTTGGTCGTGAAGGTTAAAGCCAACGGCCGGTTTGAGCGTTTGTTGGAGATGCTTGAGCAATTTTGATTCAGGACATTGCAACCGTAGTGCATCACGATTCATATCAATTTCCTGCGCGGTACGCCGCTGCCAACGTTCAACCCCGTCGGGATTAAGCATTGGAATGAAGTAAAGGGTACTTTTTTCCAGTAATTTTTTACGAAAATCGTCGAAACCATCTCCGCTTGCACTCAGAAAATTGAAAATGTCCAACATGGCCATCGTTGCTGTCGCTTCGTCGCCGTGCATTTGCGACCACAATAAAACAGGAGGTGCGCCGGTGCCGTATTTTACCTGAAAAATCGAACGTCCTTCAAACGATTTTCCTGCTTCGGTTACTGCAAATTTGGAATTGGATTTGGCTTTGTCAATCAACGGAATCAAGTGACGGTGTTTGAAAGCACGACGTTCAGCCACACTTTTTTCTTTGAATAGTTCGTGAGCGTCGAAGAGGCGCTGAGACAGCGTGTTTTGGGCAATAATGGTTTCAGACATACAAAAAAAAGAAACCACCAATAGAAGGTGTTTCATAAGCGTAGGAAAGATATTGTGAAAACTCCCCGAAAGTTCAGAACTTTCGGGGAGTTACGCAAACAAAGTAGGGGGTTTCGTCATTGTTACTACTATTGTTGCTAAACATACGAACGTCAAATTAGCTAACAACCCATGAAAACGAAATTATGGATAGCAGTGCTACTCTTGCTAAGTTTTGAGCTGCGAAGCCAATCAAACACGAGCGTACTCGAACTCAGATTTGAGACGCCTAACCTAAATTATACGCCGTTGATAGATTGGGAGAATTATAGGTTTACCTCCCGCGATACGCCCATTGACAAACAAAATTTCCTACGAGTAAAAGTACCTATCGCACGCTCGCAAGTGGTATATGTTCATTACATGGACACGGCCAACCACACCTACATACACCGTTTTTTTCTGCCTAAAGGCGATACCCTAAAAGGGACAGAAACCAACGGAACTTTTGTATTTGAAGGAAATCATAAGTCGGCAAATATTAATCGTTTTTTGTACCAGCAAGGCGTATTTGGAGATGATTCTCTGACGAAACGGCCGTTGATGCAAAACGTCTCCACCGATATATACACCAACTTGATGCAGGATTTGGCAGAAAAAAGCTGGGAACTTTACAAAACCACCCAAGATACCTCGGATGTGGGTCAAAATAGTTTTGTAAAGGCGGCTCTTCAAGCCCAATACTACTATCGGACTAAGTTTTTTGTTGCTACAAAAAGTTGGACTGCGGCCATGTTTGAGGAGTATCGTAAAGGGCAGAATCCTTCGTTTGTACCGTCGGAGATGTATTACCCCCCTTTTCATATTTTACCCCTTGAAGAGGCGATACTGTCGCTAGACTATAAACAGTGTTTGTTAGAACATATTCAAAAAGACATACCTCTCAAAGGAGATTTGTTTGAGGTATTGAATGAATTCTACAACGCGATTGACCAGAAACTTCCTCATTTACCTCATACCCGCGAAGCCCTCTTGATAACACTGCTGATGTGGAAGAAAGATTTTCCTCGAAAACAAGAACTCATTGAGCGTTTTGAACGTGATTTTCCGAGTGCCCAACAACTGAAAGAACTCAAGTACGAGACATGGAAAAGCCAAAAACCAGTCCTTGGTATGGCCTTACCATCACTGCCACTTTTAGGACTGGATAGTAGCCAAGTGATATTAACAACGATTAGTAAGTCGAAGTACTCACTTTTACTGATTTGAAACACATGGGAAGATAGCTGCCTAACTGCGTTGACAAATTGGGCGACTTTTGCCCAAAAATATACTTCTCCCAACCTCAGTTTTGCCACCGTAGGGGTTCGTAATCATTTTGATAGTTGGAAAGAAGCCCTGAAAAAAACTGGCCTGTTTTAAAAGTAGGAACTCACCTATATGCCAGTCATCCAGAGACAGAAATAGTAGAGGGAATGTTTGGCACCAAACGCCCGCTGGTAGTGGTGATGGATGTCCATGCCAACTACGTGGAGCATTTTTCGCCGTTTGATAAAGAAAGGTTGGGTAAATGGTGGAAACGCTAAGACTATGGATTGTAGTTTCGAGTTTTGTTATTCTGAGCCAATTGACCATTAAGTGTTTGTGCAAGAATAGCTTTGATTATTGCAACGTAGTCAGTTGCTAATTAGCACATTTACTTAAAATCAAAGATTCTGTCGAGTCTATTGATGTTTCTGTCGAATTTAAGAGAGATGAACGATTTTGCCTTTCTATATTTGTAATATTCCCATAAAAAATATTATAAATAATATTATGACCAAAAGAAGATTACTCTACTCGTTGTTGCTTGCCCAAGTCTTTATCTTCGGTTGTAGCAAAAAAATTACTGAGCTAAAGAACCATGAACGCTTCAACCCGGTGACACCACTCACGGCTAGTTCGTTCGCCAACCCTTCCTCAGCCGACTTCCCGTGGGTAAGGTGGAACTTTCCGCCAGAAACCGCCGAGATAGCTGAATTGGAAAAACAACTCACCGAACTCAAAGCGGCAGGCATAGCAGGCGTAGAGATTGGCCAAGGGGGGGAGCCAACGCTCAACCAAATAGAAGCGGTTTTGAAAAAAGCCAATGAAATAGGCATGAAGGTGAGTTTGAAGTATAAAACAGGCGCACCGATTCCTGGCAATTTTTCGGCCAAACACGATTTTGTAAGAAAAACGCTTTCGGCGGCTGATACGCTGCTTGTGGGAGGACAAGTTTTTAATGATTCGTTGCCGGGAAAAGGGACGATTCTTTCTGTACAAGCTTACAAAGTCACAAAATCGCCCGAAAAAGGCTCGAAATTAATTACAATTGACCACCCTTCAGCAATCGTTTTAACCGATAAAATAACGCAGACCAATACCGCTGGATTTTTCGGGGGTTCAACTACTGCCCGACTGAATTGGACAGCCCCCGCCGGTGAAGGCAATTGGGTTTTGATTACATTCAGAATGCAAACGGTTGACCCTCAGCCCGAAGTTTTTAGTTTGGAAGGCACCAATTTATTGATTGCTGGTTACGAATCGTATTGGACAGAAAGCATCAAAAACCTTTTGAAACAGAATGGCGGTGGCGATATTTTTGTGGATTCTCACTCGATTGATGGCTTTGGTGCGCCGAGCGATGTGTGGAGCAGCAACATGGCTCAAGAGTTTAAGACAAGAGCAGGCTATGACCTGATTACCCATTTGCCAGCCTTGATTGATGCGGGTATTGACCGAGTTTGGGGACGCCAAGGGGCTGGTTTAGACATTGACCATTATTATACATACAGTAATAAAACCGATACCCGCATCCGTGCCGATTACAACAGAGTGCGGACGGATTTATTTGTAGAATACCGAATCAAACCTTTTACAACTTGGGCAAATAGTTACAACCTTGCCTTGCGACTTCAACCCGAAGATGTGCCTACCGTCAATACCCCCGATCAGTTGGACGTGACCTATCACTTAGACCGTCCCGAACACGAAACGCTTTCGTCAGGCGATCAAATAGACGTGTATCGTCCGATGGCATCGGCCAACCATATCAGCGGAAACACGTGGTATTCCAATGAGTTAGCAGCGGCACGTTCGCTCAATTATGTGCAGACGTTTCAAGATATAATCGTCCGAATGAACAAATGTTTTGCCAGCGGCCAGAGCAAAGGCGTGTATCATGTTTATCCTTATACGTCTAATCCAAAGTCGGTTTGGCCTGGGTATAATACCTTTGGTGAAGGAAATTTTGCCAACAGTTGGGGCCCACGCAACCCAATCTGGTACGCAGAAGCCAAAAATATCAATACTTGGATGGCCCGAAATGAACAAGTATTGAAACAGGGAGTGGCCAAAATTGACGTTGCGGTTTATATGCAAAATTATACATTTCCAGCTCCTTTTGTGGCAGGAAAAGGCAACGTTAGGTTTTGGAACGACCTTTCGCTACAAGAAGAAGGATTTACTTGGGATTACCTCAATCCAACGCTTTTGAATTTACCACAAGTTGCGGTTTCAAACAATCGCCTCTACGAAGCAGGCCCTGCCTATAAGGCATTTGTCTTGAATGGTTTTTTGCAATCGGCTTCCAATTTTAACCCTGCCAAAAATACTTTGCCCGTAGCTACGGCCCGCAAGATGTTAGATTTTGCCCAAAAAGGACTTCCTGTCATTATCGTCGGGCAATTGCCTGCCAATACACCTGGCAACACACCTGCTGAAGATGCTACTTTGAAAGAAGTTTTGGCGCAGCTAATGCTTGAAAAATCCGTTCATAAAGCCGCTTCCGAGGCAGAAGTCCCGAAACTGTTGAAGTGGTTGGGGATTTTGCCTGCCTCAAACCCCGAAAAACCATCTAATTTGATGACTATGCGACGCCACGACAAAAAAACGGACACAGATTATTACTTTTTGTACAACCAAGGCGACGACCAAATACCAGCGATGCCAAACGCCACCGAGGAAAAATACAAAGGACTGACAACGACCCCAGGCAATATTTTTGAAGAACCCAAGACCATCAGAGTAAAAGGATTGAATTATGGTACAAAAATTGGCTCGGCATTGGCTACAAAAGTGACTTTAGAAGGAATAGGGCAGCCTTTTTTGCTCAATGCGTGGTCGGGCGAAATAAAACCCATTGCCCACTATACCGCTGACGGGAATCACATTACTTTCTCAATTAATTTGGCAGTGGATGAATCTATATTAGTAGGAATTACTAAAAACCCTGCTCAATTAGGTTTTGCCCCTGCGAATGTTTTTGTGACAGCAACTGACGCCGAAAGTGTGGGGCATTTATCGAATGGTTCAATAGTTGTATATTCCTCAAAATCTGGAAATTACACCTCACAGTTGAGCAATGGACAAACGGTAAAAACGACTATTGATAACCCGCTCGAAAAGATAGACCTCACACAAGCAGCCTGGAATTTGAAGGTGGAAGATTGGCAACCTAAAAACAAATATGGCACTACGGGTGCGGCAGGAGCAGAAACGTCGAAATCGTTGATAACCTTGAATTTGAATTCGTTACAACCTTGGCCTGATATTGCCGAACTGAAAAATGTATCGGGCGTGGGTACATATACTTATACGCTAAGCCTACCAAGCACTTGGAACAGTGCAAGCCACGGTGCTATGCTTAGTTTGGGACAAGTGGTAGATGCTTTTACGCTGAAAGTAAATGACCAAACAGTGCCGATAGACCAGATAAGTGCCAAAGCAGATTTGGGAAGCACGTTGAAAGCAGGAGAAAACAAAATAGAAGTTCGGGTTTCGACTACCTTAAACAATCGCCTGTTTACACTTAGCAAAGCAGTGACTGACCGAGGCATCGTTCAAGAGTACGGATTAGTGGGTCCCGTCATTTTTCAACCTTATAAGAAAGCAATCATTTGGTCTAAATAGAATGGTCGAATCTTCCCGAAACAGGAACGCCTGCCGGTTCTAAACTTTCGGGAAGATTTTGAATTACCACCTCACCTGCCCGTCGCCCACAACCACCCATTTTTCGGTAACGAGCTTTTCGAGGGCAAAAGGCCCGCGGGCGTGGAGTTTCTGGGTTGAAATGCCAATTTCGGCTCCTAAACCAAACACCCCGCCGTCGGTAAATCGGGTAGAAGCATTGGCATACACTGCTGCCGCATCTACTTCATTTAAGAATCGGTCAATCGCTACTTGATTTTGAGAAATAATGGCTTCGGAATGTCGCGAGGAATAATTCTGAATGTGGGATAAGGCTTCGTCGAGGCCATCGACTACTTTGACAGCCATTTTATAATCTAAAAACTCCCGCCCAAAATCCTGTGGTTGGGCGTGTTGAAGCATCGGATAGTGAATTTGCTCAAAAATGGAGTACGAATCTTCTTCGGCAAAAACCTCTACGTTCCATTTGATGAAGTCTTCTTTGAGCATGGGTAAAAACTCAGCCGCTATGGCTTTGTCCACAATGACACAATCCATGGAATTACAAACCGAAGGGCGCGAAACCCGCGCATTGACCACAATGTCGCGCGCTTTTTCGAGGTTGGCAGTCGCTTCTACGTAACCGTGACAAACGCCCGCTCCCGTTTCAATCGTGGGAATCAATGAATTTTTACGGACAAACTGAATCAACGACTCCGACCCCCGAGGAATGATAATATCCACGTAACGCGTTGCCGTGAGCAATTCCATTACAAATTGACGGTCGGTGGGTAGAAGCATTACCGCATTGGTATCTATGCCATTTTCTTTCAAGGCTTGGTGAATTAGCCCAACTAAACAGCGATTGGAAAAATCGGCTTCTTTCCCGCCTTTCAGCACGCAGGCATTGCCTGAGCGCAGACACAGTGCCGCTACATCTACCGTTACGTTGGGGCGTGATTCAAAAATGGCCCCTACCACACCGAGTGGAACGGCTATTTTTTTGAGTTTAAGTCCTTGTTCTATTTCTCGTTCAAACAACACCTGCCCCGACGGGTCTGGTAGTTTTGCTACGTCGCGTAAGCTTTCCGCCAAACCTTGAATCCGTTTTTCGTTTAAGAACAAACGGTCTTTCTTCGGGTCGCCGTTTGGCATACGTTCCATATCTTTTTGGTTTTCGGCCATGATATGAGATTTGTTCTCAATCAGTATGTCAGCCAAACGATTAAGCAAGGTCGTTTTTTGCTCACTCGTCAAACGGCGGATTTGGGCCGCGGCTTGCTGCGTAGCTTGAAGTTGGGGAACAATTGTGGTGGTCATTGAAATAAAGTTGAGCTACAAAGATAATAACTTTGTAACTCAACGGCTCAAACTTATGCCTAACCAATAAGCTTGCGCGTTGTACTGCCAGTCTGACTTAGGCGATGGAAGGTACTGATACGCAACTCCAACCCCCGTACCTATAAAAACGCCCTTGATAGGAATTCGAAGCAAATCGCGTATTTCGAGCCCTGCTTCGGCATGAAGCTGATTGGTACGAAACTCCCAACTAAACTGGTGTTTTTCGGATTGACGTAATGCTCCCGCCAAAACATTGTTGTATAGCAACAAGCGCGGTTGGGTATATTTGCTCCGAAAACGAAACAGCGTCTGGCTAAAATCGTGGCTAAAGTACAGGGCGGCGTATCGGTCAGCAATGAAGTCATTGGTAGGTAGTGTACGAAAAGTAGCCAAGGGAAACCCGCTGGAATTCAAACCGGCTACATTTACAAGGCCACTACTACCCAGTGAGCCAAACAAATAGGGATAGGGTAAATCGCCGTTGATAAATCCCGACACTACTTTTATATTACTGAAACCCATTCGTTTGGTTCGGATTTGATAGTATATCTGAACCGCAATACGCCAGTAATCAAACTCACTACCCAAGGTGGGAAGCCCCTTAGATACCTGAACGTTGATAATGGGGAAAAAGCGATTGACGATAGACTCCATTCGTCCAGTTCGGTACAGGTTTTCTTTGAATGCAAAACTCCAATCCAGAACCAGTTCAGTGATTTCAAAAGCGTTTCGACCTTCGTAAGTGTAGGCATAATTGGGCGTTCGCTGTTCTCGGTTGACTGCGATTCTAAACCAACTCCATGCAAAGGGCTTGAAGTGCAGAGAAACGCCGTATTTCCGAAAATAATCGGCCTGAATCGGCAGGCTGTCTTTGCTGGTAGAAAAAGGTAACGAGGTTTCGGGTTCGATGAGGAAATTAGGGCCTAAAAACTCGGTTGTTCCGGGTTGGGTAATACTATTTTGAACATAGGCACTCAACTTGTTGAAACGGTCTTTGGTAATATGCCAACTTCCAAGCACTTTGTATTTCCAGCGGGCATCTCTTAGCCCATAACCCGCACTGCCATACAGCCTAAATCGTGGTTTAAGACTTTGGTTGTTTTGCAAACCCATTCCTAACCTGGGTCCTTCAATGGAGTTTCCGTTTAAAAAGTCGCCGGGTTGTAGTTCAATGGGCCCTATTTCAAAAAGATTAGAAAACAAGCTCGCCAAAATATGCCCGTAAGTAGAGTCTAACCTGCTGATGAGGCTGTTTGGTTTCTTAAAATTAGTGTACATCTTTTGTTCCCAAGCAGCCAGCGTATCGGTTCTGAAACTTTTAAATGTTTCGTTTGTTTGGCGGATGGCAGCGGGACGCATGGCGCGTTGCACTTCGTCAAATAGCTTATCGTCTAAGTCGGGGTTAATTTCGATGTTGTTCAAATAGGTAGTAAATCGCATTTGAAACAGGGCCTAGTACCCCTTGCCCGCGTACCCAGTAAGAGACGCGTAGTAGCTGTCTTGGGAAACCATCGCCCATTTACTTTATGATACTCTTGCTGAATTCTGAAAGTGAAATTTTGTAGTGTGTCGGTAGGGGCTACACTAATACGCTCAATGGCATATTGGTCGGAGTTGATATATAGAGTGCCTTTTAGGGCATCAAAATTTGATTTAGGGTAGGGCTTAAAACTAATCACAAAAGTGGTGTCTCGTTCCTGATAGAGAGTATCTTCGATGTTGAAGTCATATTGTGAAAACGTTTTTGGATTGATAGGATTCACATAAAACCTTTTCAGAATCGTGAAATTGTAGAGGTCGTCGTAGAAGGATAGTTTGTGTAAATCATGCGGTAAGTAATTAGCCATTTGGCTATACACTTGCGCTAAGTTATTGACTGACGCGATGATTGTCTCTTTGTTTTTGTTGGGTTTTTTGTGAATCAACTCACTGAAGTTTTCTAAGATATAGATGGGGGCCGAAACCTTCGTTGTGCCTATTACTTTTTTGGAGGAGTCTTTCTGTACTTTTCGGAGGCTATCTGCAATCACCAAAATTTTGGTATAAGCATTGGCTTTGTAGGCATCCAGTTGGTTAGGGTCGTTGATAGGGCGATTTTTTAACACTTTACGAATAATGCCCCAAGCAGGGTTTTCGGAAGGACGAATGCGTACTTCGGCCAAATCATTGATTTTCTGCGAAAGCTTAAAGGGGCGTTGGTTCGCTTTGTCAGAGAGTACTATTTGCAGCGACTCATAGCCAATCAAACTCAATACAAGCGTATCAGTGGCAGGATTGACTTGGAGGACAAAACGCCCTTCAATATCGGTTAGTGTTCCTTTGGGTTGGCCTTTGATTCGTACACTTACAAACGAAAGTGGAGTGTTGTCTTTTGCGTCGGTTACGGTATTTTTTATGGTAACTTTTTGACCAAAAGCGACTTGAGTATATAAAAAAAGAAGCAGTAAAATGCGTCTCATCATCTTAAATGGCTGTTTACCGATAAAACGTTTTTTTTCTGAATAGATTTTAAAATCTCATCTACGAAATATTTCGTACAAAAAATTTGGTATTACGAAACTCTTCGTATATGTTTGCTACGAAATCATTCGTAGATGATTTGTCGAGGATTACAAATCCCCTTTCATTTACCTTTCGGATTGTAAATCCGAAAGAGCGGTAGGCTGGAAGCCTGCCAATAGTAAACACGAGGCAGAGCCTCGCGCTATCAAAAATGCACCCACATTCACTAATTCGCAATTCACCATTAAAAATGAAACCAACCGATTCTGAACTTGAAATTTTACAGGTGCTTTGGCAGGAAGGCCCCTGTACGGTGCGACAGATAAACGAGCGCCTCGCCGAAAACAGAGAAGTAGGCTACACCACTACGCTCAAATTGATGCAGATCATGTACGAAAAAGGCCTATTGACTCGATTGGAAGAGGCTCGCTCGCACGTATATGAAGCCAATGTCAGCGAGGAAGAAACGCAATCAACGTTGTTAGAGCGTTTTGTGGATACGGCCTTTCGCGGCTCTGCAAGCAAGCTGGTCATGCACGCCTTGGGAAATCACAAATCCACTCCTGCCGAATTAGACGAAATTCGTAAACTATTAGACCAAATCGAACAACAGCCATGAAACTTTTCTCATTTTCTACTGACCCCATTGTCCACGCTTTTGGCTGGATGCTTCTACACGCCGTTTGGCAAGGTTTCGCCATTACTGTCTTAGCGGCCGGTATTTTGTTTTTGCTGCGTCGCCGAGCCAGCTATGGACGTTATTGGACGGGCATATCGGCTTTATTCCTGCAAATTTTGGTTTCGGCAGGTACATTTGCCTTGTATTATCAGCCTCGGGCATTACAGGTTGCCATGCCGAAAGTAACCCACTTTGCCCAACCGTTTGTTACAAAAAGTACACAAGTGATGGTTTCAATGCCTTGGTACAATCAAACCCTTTGGTTTTTACAAAGCAACTTAGACACCATTGTCCTGTTTTGGGTCATTGGGGCTTCGGTGTTGCTGCTTCGTTTGGTAGGAAGCTGGATTTATGTGCAACAACTGAAAGCCGAAGGAATTCGATTGACCGAATCGCGCATTCAGGAGATGTTTCGTCGAATCGCTGCTAAACTCAACATCCGTTCTACGGTGCATTTGTTTGAGTCGGTTCGAGTGAGTACACCCGTGGTGATTGGTTTTATTAAACCCGTTGTGTTGCTTCCCGTTGGCTTGGCTACGGGCTTGACTACAAAGCAAATAGAGGCGATTTTGGCGCATGAATTGGCGCACGTAAAACGTTTTGATTATTTGGTAAATCTCATTCAATCCTTAGTCGAAGTGGTCTATTTCTTTCATCCTGCCTTGTGGTGGTTGTCGTCAAGAGTGCGTGCTGAGCGCGAACATTGCTGCGACGATGTGGCGGTTCAAGTGTGTGGCGATAAACTTGCTTTTGCGCGGGCCTTGGCAGAGGTAGAGGCATTTCGTCAGTCGCCGGCATTGGCCATGGCCTTTGCTTCCAAAAAAGGAATGATGTTGCAGCGGGTAAAACGTGTGTTGGGAGTTACAGAAAAACCACAGCACCGAATGAGTCCCAATGTGTTGGTTCTATTTGTGTTGTTAGTATTTGGGGTATCTGTTTACGCCTTTCAGCAGGATGGAAAACCAAAACAGGCGAAAGCGAAAATTTCCAAAATGAAACATAACAGTATTTTTAATATAACAGAAAAGGAAGGCGGCACACGAATAGAAATGAATCAAGAAAATAGTAAATTAGTGTTAATTAAAGTCCTTTGGGAGCATCGACAACTTTCTAACGATGAAGTATCCCGATTGCAAAAATTGAGAGATAAAATAGAGTTGGGTGAATTAAGTATAAATGATATCCAAAACAAACAGCAAAAGGACATTTTAGAATATCTTCATAAGTGGGAGTCATCTTTTGATGAAGGTTTTAAAGGGCTGGGAAAAGGTTTGAAGCAACTGTCGGAGTTTTATGTAAAATTAGACTCGCTTGATTTAGGCGAGAATAATGTGATTAAGGAATTAGAAGTTTGGTCATCGGATGAGAATTTATTGACTAAAATTGTAGATTCTGTACTTGTTAATGGAAAATGGGTCGCTGCTAATGAATATGAGGCCAAATGGAACCAAGTAGACAATGCTAAAATGGCTTTCCACCAACGTAAAATGGACAGCCTGAGCCGAATGATGGAGCCCCAACACCAAAAAATGGAAGCCCTGCGGCTCGAAATGGAGCAATACGAATTTAAAACCAGTGAGCTGGAGCGTAAAATGGAAGTGCTGGAGTGGAAAAGAAGCAAGTTTTACGACGAACGCAGCCAATTGCTCGAAAAGCGTAACCGAACGATGTACCATGAAGGCCAAAAAGTAAAAAAATCGGAAACTGAGGTAGAAAAAGAATTGGCGCAGTTTGAAGAGCAAATTAAACAGCAAGAAACGCAGATTCAACAGTTGAACCAACAAACGGCCGAGTTGAGACAGCAAATCAAAACCGCTCGCCAACCCGTAGAGGATTTAGAAAAACAAGTGCATAAGTTGGAGGAAATGAATGAAAAATATGCACGTGAAATGGAGCGTTATTCTTCTGAAATGGCGCACATGTTGCCACCTCCGCCACCTCCTGTTGAAAGGGCCAGAGTAAAAACACCGCGGCCGGTTATGTCTGCATCGCCATTCATTGATGCAGTACCTGCAAAGTCTTCAAGAGTCAATGTAAGAGCACCTCGGGCAGTGGTGTTACCACGTACTCCCCGGGCCGCCACGGCACCTACTCCGGCGGCGCCCGCAGCGCCAAAGAAGAAATAAAGTTGACTGATTTTGTTACACCAGTTTTGCCACTCTGAAAGGGTTTGTTTCTTCGCAATGAAGGAAATTAGCCCTTTTAGAGTGGCAAATCGGTTTTAGCCGAGAAATAAAAACTACAGAGTAAGTTTGGGCGGCTGTCAAAAATGCACTTATTTTGCCTCCTCATGTAGTTTAAAACACACTTGTGAAGAAGAAATCTACGCTTTTTAATCTCAAAGACCTCATCGTTTATTTTTTGGTAGCCGGAGCCGGAGCCGGAGTCCAATTTATAGCAGGGAGTTTTTTTAGGAATTATTACGGTTTTACCACATCAGTAGCGTTAGGGTACATTGCATCTTCTGTTGTTGGATTTATCCTAACAAAAATGTTTGCTTTTGACGCACGCAGCACAAATAAGACCCGTCGTGAAATGATTAAATTCGGCATTGTCGTCTTTATCTCATTTGGAATTACGACTGGTATTTCTACCGCCTCACTGATAATTATTAACAAGTTCTTTTCAGAACATCACTACGTTATTTCTTTTGCCCCGCTTTTTGATAAATCCTTCGAGATAAATGTGAATGAATCGATTTCTGTACTCATTGCCATGGGTTGTAGTTTTGTCAGCAATTACATTCTGCATAAAACTTTCACTTTTAAAAGTACAGGGTTTTATGACCGCGCCAAAGTAGCCTTGAATTTAGGGAAAGACGAATAAAATTAAGTGTCGAATGTCAAGTGCAGACGGGGTCGCCCGTGCGATGTCAAATGGGAAAAATAATTCGACACTCTGCATTCTGAACTCGTCATTCTATTTTACTTCCTCCTGCGTCAATATCGCCATCCAGGTTTTTATTCCTTCCACATAATTTCCCAATCGCAGATTTTCATTGGCTGCGTGCTGATTATTGTCCATGTTGACCATCGGGACGTGAATGGCTGGTAAATTTAGCTCACGCAAAAAAGGCACAATCGGAACCGAACCACCCGTCATACGGATCTTGATAGGAGCTTTTCCAAAAGTACGTATCATTGCTGCTGTCAACCAACGATCGGGATAAATGCCGAAATCTGTTCGGAAAGGCAACATTCTTGATTCCCGTTCGAGCAAAGTCACTATTTTGGGGTATTTGAGCCGTTCTTCGTCCGTAGGTTTACGGTTTAGAATTACGTATCCTTTTGACTCAATGTGCTTCTTTACCAACCCAATGAGTTGGTCCGGACTGGATTCAGGAACCAAACGAAGGTCAATTTCGGCGGTGGCTTCGTTGGGAACAATGGTGTTGGCTTTTTCGCCGATGTTGGCACAGACCAAACCCCGCACATTCAAAGAGGGATATTGCAAAGCTTCCTGATAATTGGTACCTACTTTATCGGGCTGACTGAAAACCAATTTTTGTCGGATCATTTCCGGGTCATCGGGCACGGCAGCCAAGATTTTGCGGGCATTGGCGTCAATCGTGATTCCGTCGTAATAGCCCGGAATCGTCACGCGACCGTCTTCATCTTTCATAGAAGCCAGCAATTGTGCCATACGCAGGGCAGGATTGGGGGCATAGTTTCCGTAATGTCCGCTGTGCTGCGGTGTTTTTGGGCCGTAGGTAATAAGCGTAATGGTGGCAATACCTCGGCATCCGTACGTCAAAGTAGGCTCATTGGAAAGGTGTCTTCCGCCGTCCATCACCATCAGAAAATCAGCGGCTAATTTGTTCTTATACGTTTTAACCATATCGGCCAAATGCGGAGCGCCGATTTCTTCCTCGCTGTCCAAAATGACTTTGATATGATAGGGCGACTGCACTTTTTCCTTTTGCATGATGTCCAACGCGGCCAACAACATCAGAATGGGTCCTTTATCGTCCGAGACAGCACGGGCGAAAATGCGCCATTCGGGGTCATAGCCTGATTTTAGATTGTTCCAGTCGATGGTTTCCCATTTCCCGTCGGCAGTGCGTTTTTTCAGAACAGGTTTATAAGGAGATTCCTGTTGCCAATTTTCGGGTTCAACGGGTTGTCCGTCGAAGTGCATATAAAACAGCAACGTTTTCAACGAGCCTTTGGTAGGAGTCGTGGGTTTATGTTCCGCAAAAAACACGGGATGTCCGCCCGTTGGCAGAGCCTCGGTGGTAAATCCCTGTTTTTCAAACGCTTTTTTCAGCCAATCCAAATTGGGTTGAATGTGTTCTTTGATGTGCGCATTGCTCGGCAAACTCATAAAATCGTACAAATCGCCGTAGTAGTTTTTTGCGTGTTTTTGGGTAGTTGCTTCTAGGTCAAACTTGTTCTGAGCAATTGCCGTAAGGGAGAGAACAAAAAGAAAAAAGAGTAAAAATTGCTTTTTCATGGGACTAAAAGATGGTTGATTGTTTAAAACCAAGTAAAGGATGTTCAGTTGTTAATGCGTACTTTCTTCTCCAAAAACCCACTTACCGAACCACTGCCAATTCTCTTCCATTACCTGTCGCATTTGTTTGGGTTTGGTAATTCCGTGGCCAAAACCTTTGTAAACCACCATTTTAACGGGTACATTGTTATCTTCTAATGCCAGTCGCAATTCGTAAGCATTAGCAATCGGTACACGTTTGTCCAACTCTCCATGTTGGATAAGGGTAGGGGTTTTGGCTGTTTTGATGTAGCTGATGGGAGATGTTTTCTGATAAATTTCGGGGTCGTTCCAAGGCGTGCCTTTCAGGTACTGGCGGGTGAAAGGGGTAATGTCCGTATTTTGATAATAAGTGGCCCAGTTAGAAATACCTGCACCGACCGATGTAGCCTTGAAGCGGTCGCTGAAAGTAGTAATAAACGCCGAAATATAACCCCCTTGACTCCAGCCCATGGCACCCACTTTGTCTTTATCTACCCATCCTTTGCCAATCAGAAAATCTACGCCCGAAATCACGTCCGCATAATCTCCCACTCCTAAATTCCGTACGTTTAATGCTCTAAATGCACTTCCGTAGCCCGCGGAGCCTCGGTAATTGGGGCGTAAAACCAGCGCACCCTTGGCGGCAAATTGCTCAACCGGGTAAATGCGATCGGCAACTACAGTAGGCAAATCAATGCCCGTCGGTCCGCCGTGGATGACGACGAGTAAAGGATATTTTTTGATAGAATCAAAATTAACAGGTTTGATTAAAATCCCTTCGATAACCGTTCCGTCGCTTGATTTCCAGCTGATTACCTCGCGATTTGAGGTTTTGAACGGTTTAAGCTGATCACTCATTTGCGTTAGATTTTTTGGCGAATCGGCTATTGAGGTAATAGCTTTGGGTGTTTTCCCTGGTTTCTTGATTGATTTATCAGAAGAAGCAATCGTTGAATTTGCCAAATCCCGTACCATAATTTCTGCCATCCGGTTGGGAGAAGCCATGACGAAGGCCGTTTGTTTGAAATCTGTTGAAAAAGAAAACTGTGATGCTACGACGTTGTCGGGTTTCGTGATTTTAGTAATTTGCTTATTATCAGGATTCAATAAAAATAAATGAGAAGCGGTTTTTTGAAAGCCCGCAAACCAAATCCCTTCCGCCGACCATTTCAGCAAATTGGCATTTTCGTCAAAACTTTGGCTTAAAACTACGGGTACACCACCCTCGGCTGGAACAGTAGCAATGAGACGATTGGCATAAAAATAAAACTCGTTCTGGTTGGTAGTGGCGAAGGCAATTTGTTTCCCATCGGGCGACCAAATGGGACTGTTGTCGGGCCCTTTGAGAGAGACGATTTTGCGCGTTGTGCTGTCCGCTAACGTAAGCACATAAATATCGGCGGTATGTCCGTTGATTAAATCGGGGTCTTTGGTGGCATCGAAGGCTATTTTTTTTCCGTCGGGTGAGATTGAAAAACTACCTACTGAATAGTCAACTCCTTTGGTTAGAGCTTTTGGTGTTGGAATTTTGGAATCGGTGTCCGAAATCGGGAAAGAATATAAATGCGTCATTTTGTAATCTTCGTGCACTACTTCATAATCGCTGTATTTCTCAACGCGGTCTTTAAAAGCTTTGGAATCGGGTACGGTAGCGGCAAAAACAATGGATTTTCCATCGGGCGAAAATTCAAAATAAGAAACCCCCGTTTCAAATTTGGTGAGTACTTTGGCTTCGCCACCCTGCGGATTGATGATATAGATTTGACTTTTATCATCGCGGGTAGAAAGAAAGGCCAATGTTTTGCCATCGGGAGCCCAAACGGGACTACTGTTTGACTTTTTGGAATTGGTAAGCTGAAATTTCTCTCCCGTTCCGACATTGGCCAGCCAAATTTCGGTTTCGTAGGCGTTTTCTTCCCAATTGGTTTCAGAAACTGTGTAGGCCACCCACTTTCCGTCAGGCGAAATCCTGGGACTGCCGACGCTTTTCATCGAAAGAGATTGTTGGATACTTGGCGCTTGGGCGAAGGCAGTCGCGCATAAAAATGCGGATAGCAGTAAAAAAAGTATTCTCATTAGAGGAAGGGTTGGATTGCCCTTAAAGTTAAATAATTTAGCTTTTAGGACAACACAACCCTCTGACCAATTTTGAAAAAGATTTTAAATTGAAATAAAAAGAGCCTTTATTTTACTAACGTGTTAACAATCAGTCGCATTGATTCGGTAGGAATGATAAAATTGAAATTTCCCCAAATCACTTCGTCATACTTGGGTACACTTTGTTGGGAGAAACTTTCGGTGTCAATCAATATGTCAGTTTCGGGTATACGATTACCGTTACTTTTCTGAATTTCTGTGGTGACAAATTGTAATTTAATCGTGCCGAGTACTTGCGTGTTTTTCTGTTCAAACTGCGTATCCAACAACATTCGATAATCCTGCAAATACCATTTTCCTCCAAAAGGTTTGTAGTTGATGCACGTATAAAGGCGCTTCGGTTCGCGTTTGGTTTTGCCGAATACTTTGTCTGACGTACTCGTTTTCATCACATCTTTGACGCCTTCCGACGTAAAATCGTACTCAATGCGTACAATGGCGGTATCAGCCGCATTGATGCAAATCATACCCGTACGGGCTGCTTTGATGCCTGCGTTGACAGGACGAAACAGGATTCGATAGACTTGTTTGTCCAGGTAATACAAAATGCTGTCGTCTAATTCATACACATAATCATAGAGGTTCTTTCCGTCCAGATATTCAGGAATACCAACGTCAACCGAGTGGGTTACGATGGTGGCACCGTTCGGGAATGCATAACCTTCCAAGGCTTTGGAGCGGCTTTCGCTGGCATACGTGCGGCCGCGGATGGCTTTTACTTTTTCAGGAATCAGGATTTTAGGACGAGGATCTTTTTCAGTTTGAAGCACAGCTTCGCGGATTTCGGCGTACTCGCCATTTTGCTGAAGCGATTCTCGGTAAAAACCACTGAGCAAATAAGGTACCTGAGGGTTGTTTTTTTTGATTTTACCCAAAGCGTCCGATACCCAATTTCGGGCTTCAAAGGTTTTGATGTACGAACTGTCCACTACCCGCGGTTGCGCAGGTTGGAGCTCAATAATCACATCCTTTTGATTGAGTTGATAGGCCGACGCTTTTTGTCGAAAAGGTTGATAACCCATCATAGCTACTACCACGGCTGAGTCGGCGGCGATACGCGGGAAGCGGTAAAAAAACTGACCGTCGTCGTTAGTAAGGGTACCCGTGCCTTTGGTCATCATCCCCACGTACGCATGAGGAACAGGTTTTTGAGTGACTTTGTCAATGACTTTGCCCGAAAGCAGCAAATAGCCTCCTTGGGCGTGTAAAGAGAATGCCGATAGCAGGCAGCATAATGTGATAATAAGAGGGCGCATAGATGGGGTTTTTAGCTATACGCAACCCTCAACAAAAATCAAGCCAAATCTTCCAAATTGTAGCATCTGCGGCAACGAGCTTCGTAGGAATCGGTTTCGCCGAGTAATATTTTGTCTTGAGAGGTTACTTTTCGGTACGAATATTGCGCTACTTCTCCACAAACGACACATATCGCGTGGACTTTGGTAACGTATTCGGCAATGGACATTAATTGGGGCATGGGACCAAACGGTTTTCCCGCAAAATCCATGTCCAAACCCGCCACAATCACCCGTTTTCCGTTGGTGGCAAGGCGGTTACAAACCTCTACCAGGCTATTGTCCAGAAATTGGGCTTCGTCAATGCCCACCACGTCGCAGTCGCTGGCAAAGAGTAAAATTTCCTCGGCAGCATTGATGGGTGTAGAACGAATCGAATTTTCATTGTGAGAAACAATGTCCTGCTCGTGGTAACGTTTATCAATGGCAGGTTTGAATATTTCGACTTTTTGGCGGGCAATTTTCGCCCGGTTGAGGCGGCGAATCAGCTCTTCGGTTTTACCGGAAAACATAGAGCCGCACACTACCTCTATCCAACCCGTACGAGGCTGCATATTTTTTGAATGATGATTGGGTTCGATGAACATAATTTTAGTTTACAATTTACAGCGGGCGCGCAGCCTTTATCGTCTACAGTTAGCAATCCGCTAACTTGCATGGATAACAAGTAAAAAATTTTTCGGATAACCGATAACGGATAACTGGTTTTGGCCCGTTACCTTTACAAAACAAACAAATTTTAGGATGCTCCACAAGTTTAATCTTAGCGCTCTCAACGATTACAGTCAGCGATTTGCGCGTCAAGTTTGCGACGATTTTTTTATTCATAATGCCGCTGCTTCAGGTCAGCATATTCTGAATTTAACGGCTATCCCGCAGATAAATCTGTTTGTTATCAGTAGTTTATACGATAAATGGAAAGCGGATGCGGAAACGTTTCGAAGCCCGTTTTTTGACTTTGAAAACACGGAAGTCAAAGAGTCATTAAAACAATTTATGAACGTAGTGTCGCGTAATATTTCGGTAAAACGCGAAGCTTTGGAGCCTATATTGGCCGAGGCTACTAAAAATACGTTAGTTCTGCTGATAGACCCTCATAGCTATTTCAACGAAATTTTTCGGAACCAACCCAATTTTACGGTTACTTCCGATACCGTTCAACAATTGCGTAAGTACATTCGTTTCAACAAGTTTGTGGCTCAGGCAATGACCGAGTCCATGGCCGAACGCGCATTTGTGTACGTAAATCAAGCCATTGAATGGTCAGAAAATGCCATTAATCAACGGTCTTCTGAATTGGACTCCATCGACCAATGGGTAGGTGTGTTTTCAGAAAAAGTGCCTTTGGAAGTGTCTTCTTTATTAAAAAAGGTAGCTCGCGTTGAGCCCGATAAAGTTCCTGAACCCGAACCCAATCAATCGTTTTTTGATACATTGATCCCTGAAACGGATTCGATTCCTGCGCCACCCGCAGAGCAGCCAAAGGAGAAGAAATGGAATGAAGTAACCCCGCCGTCGCCTGCACTGGTTGTGCCAACGTATGTTCCTCCTACTCCTCCTACAAGCCTCAATGAATCTGTGGCGAGTAATGGAACAAGCGGTAAGGCATCGTTGAATGATACATTGCGTACCGAACAATCGAGCATGTCTGATATGTATCAAAAACAGCCGATTGCCAGTATTTCGCAAAATATTCCGCTCAATCAAAAATTTATGTTTATTCATCATCTGTTTGGCGGAAGTAACAGCGCTTATGAAACGGCCATTGCTGAATTGGAGCAAGCACCTGATTTTGCAACGGCAAGAGCCTTAATTACCTACAAATTTGCCTCGCAGCATTTGTGGGACATGACGGGCGATGTAGTAGGCGATTTACTTGAAATCGTAAAACGTCGGTTTGGACAATAACATAATGAATCACAGACCTCTTATCTTATTGAAGTATGACTTAGGAAATAAGAAGTAATCTTACTTCCTAAGTCATACTTCCTAATTCCATTATCTATGATTTCCTGTAAAAACCTTACCTTTTCGTATAGTCCTCAAAAGCATTTTTCATTTCCTGATATTTCGTGTGCTGACCGAGAAGCCCTGTTGATTTTGGGGCAATCGGGGAAGGGGAAAACTACCTTGTTGCACCTGATGGCCCTGTTGTTACGGCCTGAAACTGGAGAAATACTAATAAACGGTAAGGATATTGCTCCGCTGTCGGCCGCAGAAGCGGCGGCAGTACGTGCTGGTCAAATTGGCATTGTGTATCAGCGCCCGCATTTTGTAAGTTCACTCAGTGTGATGGACAATGTTATTTTGCCTAATTATTTAGCGCAAAAGCCACAGGATAAAAATCATGCTCGCCAATTGGCAGAGCAATTGGGGTTTGCCGATCATCTTTCCAAAAAAACCAATCAATTGAGTCAGGGGGAGCAGCAACGGGTAAGTATCGCCCGGGCATTAATGAACAATCCTGCCGTGATTTTGGCCGATGAGCCAACGTCCAACTTAGACGATGAAAACTGTCGGAAGGTCATCGAACTTCTTAAAAATCAATCCGAACAAATAGGCGCAAGCCTGATTGTAGTGACCCACGACCAGCGGTTAAAAGACGTATTTTCGAATCAAGTAAATTTGTGATTTAGAATTTCGGACAGGAAAGTTGTTTGTCTTTCTTTACTCGTCGAGTACGCGGAGAAGGTTCAAAGTCAAACGTATAAGCCAATGAGATTTCGTGTGAACCTCCGCTGGGCAATCCCAATGATGAAATCGTAATGTCGTAGCTGTATCCAAAGGAGAATTTATCTTGTCGGTATCCTACTAAGACTATAAGTGACTCGCGGTTGGAAATGTTGCTAACGTACTTTTTAATGGGTAAACCACGGTACCAAAGTCCCAAAACAATAGGAGAATAGGTGAGATAAACTCCTAAATCCAACTGGTCGTATTTTCCCTGAAATTTGTAATTAATGGCGGGTGAGATGGTTTTCTCTCTGTCCCATTCGTCGCCTAAGCCCGTATAACCCCCAAAAGGAATACGAAGACCTGCGTGCAAACTCCCTTTGATGGGGAGACGAGTACCGTCACCCACCTGAAAAAATCCCTGTTCAGGGCGATTGATGTGGTCTGCTGCCACTCCAATCCAATACTTATCTGAATACAATAACAATCCCGTTGAAAAACTCATGTAGCCAATTGAGGGTGTACCGTTAGCAGCGAGTGGGTCAGCAGTGGCATTTCCTGTAAAACCGCGATTGGTGTATTGGTCACCAAACGTTAAATCACTAAGATTAGCCCGGCGATTGGCATACGTTCCCGACAAACCCATGCGCAGTGCGGTATTTTCATTAAATTTAAGTTGATACGCATACTGCGCCGTGACTTCGGATGTACGAAGACTGCCCGTTCCCTGGGTATCGTTAACAAACATCAATCCTACCCCGCTGTTTACTCCCGCAAAGAAATGATCAACGGCAAAGGAAGTTGTCACATAGTTGGCAGCTAAGCCCGGCCACTGATTGCGGTAATTCATCATTACGCGCGGAGCCAAAGCTCCTCCTGCAAAAGCCGGATTCAGGTATAGGGGATTCGCATAAAATTGCGAAAATTGAGGGTCTTGGGCTTGCACCATCAACAAAGTAAGCCCAAAAAGCAAGGTTAAAGATAATCTTCTCTTCATGATACCAAACGCTACTGCAAACATTTTGCCAAAATAATCATTAAATCTTCGTGAATTTAACGGTTTTTTCAAGTAAATGTTATCCAGGTTTTAAAAAAGGCTGCTGAAAAGGTGGAATGCCGCTTTTGGATGTACCGATAGTCATTGAAATTATCTTTTAAGGTTAGAGAATCATGCATTTATTTTTACCATATAAGAAAATATCAATATGTTCGCCAAGTTTAAATGTGAATAGCCTCTAATCTGGCGATTTTTAAGAATAGCGGACTATTTAAATATTCAATATGGTCATTTTCGTTACTATTTAAAAGTATTTCAGCGTATTTTTCTGCTCTAAAAGTAGCTTTTAAGTCAATTATGCCCATTGACGAGCAGTATAGCTTGTTTTTGTATTTTTCTAAGACTAACTTACCAATTACAGTCATGCTAAATGCCATATTTGCTGCATTGGTTACCTGAATTTCTTTATAGTTTTTAAAATCAGCCAAGCCATAAAATTGTTTGGCATCCCTGAAATCAAACCGCGGCGGCGGTCCGCTCAATTTGAAATCGTAAGGAGTAAAAATTGATTATTGACTCTGAACTTAAAGTTAAATCGTTTGAGAAAAGCACATTTCGAGATACTTTTTTTGTAATAAGATGAGTATGAATCATTACTGCAACATTCAATTTTATACCCGATATTTTAGGTGTAAATGCTTCAAATTGATAAACCTTAGTTGAAACATTGGAGTCATCATCTTTGATTGTTTTGACATAAAACTTTTCGTCAATTTTGTCTAAATTCACTTTTTCACCTAATACCCTTGGTCTTCCTATACCCGATTGTTTGCCATCAAAAGGTAAAATCAAGTGAGCATTTGTTTTGAATTTTGAAATAATATTTAATCCCTGCTCAATTGCTAAAAGTAAATAAGCTTCATGACCATAAAAACCGTCAAGCGCTAAATAAAAACAGTTCAAATCAGGTATAAACACTTTTAATTCACTCTTTACTAAGCTTAAAAGCGATTTAAGTACTTGATAAGAAGTGCCTTCTGATTCGGTTTTTGGCTTATTTTTTGAACCTTTCGGCCTTCCTTTTGCCTTAGGTAAGGCATTTTGAGTTGATTTATTGATTTTGCAGGCAGTCTTTTTTGCTTTTTGTAAATTAGTAACAATTAGTTGTTGTGACGCTAAAATGTAGGACTTTTTTTCATCAATATCAATAATACAAATTACTAAAAAACTAATGGCTTTGATAACTTGCTTTTGTATTGAAGAGTAAAACAGACCAATTCCATAAGTTTGTTTACCTGCTTTGCCTTTCACGGTCTCATCCGCTGCTAACAAGTATTTTTTATCTTTTTTATATATAAAATGCTTGAACAACAGAAGATTTATTGCAAGCCAATTAATGTCTTTTAAAGCATAAAATCTTTGTACTGTTCGATAACTTAAAGTACTATATCTGGAGACCGATAAAGTAGTTACTGAATTATAAATCCCAAATATACTATCAATTATGACTGCAAAATGTTGTAAATTTGTCGTATTGAACTGAGAGTTTAATACTTTTAATAGTTCGATAATTGTTTGCACTTTTACAAGTTGTTTAGGTCTGGAAACCATATAACAACTGTAAAAGTGCTTTTATTCATTTAATCACAGTATTTGGCGAACATATTGAATATAAGTCATCTTTTCTTATATGGTAAAACAAATACGTATACTACTCAATAGATGCTGGCGCAGCAGCACCAGTTTTTTGTTCATTTTCCAATCTCTTTTTCTTGCCCATGCTGATTTTTTCAATCAGAACAAAAAGAACAGGAACCACAAAAATGGCCAACGAAGTAGCAGCGAGCATTCCTCCAAATACCGTCCAACCGATGGTTTTGCGCGATTCGGCAGCGGCTCCACTGGCAAATGCTAAAGGCAAAACGCCCAAAATAAACGCTAATGAAGTCATAATGATAGGGCGAAGGCGTAATTGCACGGCTTCCAAGGTGGCTTTGACCAATTCCATGCCGTTGTCAACTCGTTCTTTGGCAAACTCCACAATCAAAATGGCATTTTTGGCCGCCAACCCAATCAACGTAATCAATCCGATTTGGGCGTAGATATTGTTGGATAAATTGGGTAAAAATGTCAGCGTTAAAATGGAACCGAACGCACCGATGGGAACGGCAAAAAGCACTGAAAACGGAATGGACCAACTCTCATACAGCGCTGCCAAAAACAGGAAGACAAACACGATTGAAATGGCAAAGATGGTGGTGGTACTGTCACCCGCCTTGATTTCCTCGCTGCTCATGCCCGAAAACTCGTAACCGTATCCTTCAGGCAACGTCTCTGCCGCTACTTCACGAAGGGCAGTAATGGCCTGACCGCTACTGAAGCCGGGCTTGGGTGTTCCGTTGATTTCGACCGAGCGGTAAATGTTGTAGTGAGAGATAAGCGCCGGATTCTCAATGACTTTCGTCGTAATTAAAGAACTCAACGGAATCATATTTCCTTCCCGGTTTCGCACGTAGAATTTTTCAACCTTATCCAACGACGTGCGGAAACTGCTGTCGGCCTGCACTACGACGCGGAAATTTCGTCCGTACAGGTTGAAATCATTCACGTAGCTACTTCCCAACATGGCTGACAATGAACTGAATACTTCGGATACCGAGACGCCCAATTTTTTGGTTTTTTCACGGTCTACGTCAATTTTGTAACTTGGAGTTCGGGTGTTGAAAAACGTAAACGCCGCACCGATTTCGGGGCGCTTGGTCAGTGCACCGAGAAATTTACGGGCTACGCCTTCAAATTGTTGAATATTGTCGGTACTGGTGGTTTGTTGTAACTGAAACGTAAATCCTGATGTAGCTCCTAAACCCGGAATGGCAGGTGGAGCAATCGCCAGAACGCGGGCTTCTTTAATATCGGCGGTGCGTTTTTGAATTTCCTTAATAACGCTCTGAACATGGTGCTCAGCGCCTTTTCGTTCAGCCCACGGATGCAGGTTGATGAACAGCGTCCCTACGTTGGATTTATTGGAAAAACTGAGAATGTTCAATCCTGCCAATCCACCCACTACCCGCACTTCGGGAATGGACTCGACCCGTTTCATCACTTCCTTGATCATCGCGATGTTGCGCGTGGTAGAGGTAGCTTCCTGCATTTCATACGTCACAAAAAGGCGGCCTTCGTCTTCGACCGGAATAAAACCCGTCGGTTTGTTTTTAAACAGAAAGAATAAACCCACAAACAAACACACCATCATCACCATCACGTAAGGCGTACCCTTGATCCATTTGGCAACGCCGTTGGTATAGGAATGCGATACTTTCTCAAACCATTTATTGAAACGGTCGAAGAGTTTCTCCATGAAATTTTTCCTGTCATTGGCACCTTTGGAAGGACGCAGCATGGTAGAACACAGCGCAGGCGTAAGCGACAAGGCTACGAAAGCCGATAACAGTACCGATACGGCAATCGTAATGGCAAACTGCTGATAAAGACGACCTACAATGCCCGGTACAAAGCTAACGGGCACGAAAACCGCCGCCAAAATCAAGGCAATGGCAATAACCGGCCCCGAAATTTCTTTCATCGCTTTAGCCGTTGCGTCTTTGGGTGAAAGTTTCTCGTGGTCAATATTGTGTTGCACCGCTTCCACCACCACAATAGCGTCATCCACCACGATACCAATAGCCAACACGAACGCAAACAGCGTCAGTGTATTGATGGTAAACCCAAAGGGAATGAAGAAAATAAACGTACCGATGAGCGAAACGGGAATGGCCAAAATGGGAATCAACGTAGCGCGCCAGTTTTGCAAGAACAGGAATACCACAATAATAACCAGAATCATGGCTTCGCCGAAGGTTTTTAATACTTCATCAATCGAAACCCGCACTACGGTAGCCGTTTCGGTTGGCATCACGTAGTCAATGTCTTTGGGAAACGTTTTCTTCATAGATTCCAGGGCTTTTACTACGCCGTCGTACGTTTCGAGGGCATTGGCACTGGGTGCCTGATAAATCAAGACAAAAGCGGCCGGTTTTCCGCTGACAAACGCGTTGGCTCCGTAGTCAAACTTACCTAATTCAACCCGCGCCACATCGCGCAGATACACCACGCGACCGTCGGTACGTGAGGAGCGCACCACAATATCTTCAAATTGTTCTTTGGTATTCAACCGGCTGTTAGTCAGTACACTATATTCAAAGGTTTGGGTATTGGGCTGCGGATTTCCACCCACGGTTCCTGCGGCAATTTGTAGATTCTGCTCCGAAAGTGCCGCTGAAATATCGGCAGGAGTCATACGAAGTGAAGCGAGTTTGTCGGGATTCAACCAAATACGCATTCCAAAATCGTCGGCGCGGGATACGATATCGCCCACGCCTTTCACCCGTTGTAAAGCATCTTTCAGATAAATGTTGGCGTAGTTTCCAATGAACTGCGCATCGTGGGTGCCTTTGGGTGAATACAGCGCCAATACTACCATGATGCTGGGTTGTCGTTTCCGAACCGTAATTCCCAAGCGTTTGACGGCATCGGGCAGGGAAGGTTCTGCCACACTGACGCGGTTTTGCACGTCGAGTGCAGCAATATTTACGTCGGTTCCGACCTCAAACACAACGTTGATGCCGCTTTGTCCGCTGCTTGTACTGGTGCTGGACATATAGCTCATGCCCGGTACGCCGTTGACCTGCGTTTCCATGGCCGTGGTGGTTGTTTGTTCCACCGTTTGCGCATCGGCCCCGATGAAGTTTCCCGAAATAGACACCGTTGGCGGAGTGACGTCGGGGTATTGGGCAATGGGCAACGTAGACAGGGCGATTAGCCCCACCAATACAATCACAATCGACGAGACGATGGCGGTAATGGGCCTTTTTATAAAAATATCTGCAATCATTTCGGGAGATTTTAGATTTGCAATTGTCGATTTTTGATTGAAAAAAGCAATTGTAAATGAGTTATTTGTCCGTTTTTATCACTGAGCCTTCGCGTAAGTTTTGCACACCTTCTACGGCAATTTTTTCGCCTTCTTTCAAGCCTTCTTTGACAATGATTTTGGTTCCCAAAGATTGTCCGGGCACAATTCGCCGCTGACTTACTTTGCTGCTGTCGCGGGCCACATACACAAAAAACTCACCTAATTGCTCGGTTACTGCTTTGTACGGAATTACGACAGATTTGGTGGAAGCGCGGTTTAGCACCCGCACTGTTCCGTTCATGCCGGCGCGCAGTAAATTATCGCGGTTTGGGAAAATCAAGCGCGTTTTGATAGTTCCCGTTTGTGGGTCTACGGCGCGGTCAATGAGCTGAATCTTACCTGGATAAGGGTAAATGTCTTTGCCAAAAGCCAGCGTGAAAGTCGAGTCTTTGGATTTGTTATTTTTCAGTAATGTCGTAAACCGATAAATTTCTTTTTGGTCTACGCCAAAATCAACGGCAAGCTGCCCATCGGTCGAAACCGTATTCAGCACAGTTTGCCCTGCTGAAACGGCAGTTCCTGCTTTTACCAATGATATTCCGATAATACCGTCAAAAGGTGCGTACACTTTGGTGTATCTTAAGCCAGTAGATACTGCCGAAATGTTGGCTTTGGACGCTTCAGCCTGTTTTTTTGCTACTTCCAGGGCAGCATCGGCATTGTCAACCAACTGCTTGGCTACGGCATCATTTTTATCCAATTCGTGGTAACGGTCCGCGTCTTTTTGTGCTTTATTGACGTTGGCCTCCTGTACTTTGAGATTGGCTACGGCTTGTTCATAATTAGCCGAATACAATTGAGCGTCAATAGAATACAGAAGTTGCCCTTTTCTGACTCGGGCTCCATCCTGAAAATGAACACCCGTAATAAAGCCCGTCACCTGCGGGCGCAACTCTACCTGATTTAAGGGCGTAATGGAAGCCGGATATTCATCATAATAAACGGCATCCGTCGTGGTAACTTCCTCCAGCGTGACGGGAACGGCAGGAGGTGCCTGTTGGGCTGCTGCTTTTTGTTCTTCTTTTTTATCGCAGGAAGTCAACAATAGGATAGACAAAGCGATGGTAACATAGTGTATAGGATTCGAATACATGATAGCCGGAGATTCAGTGATTAATAATTAAGTTGGCCGAGGGCTCGTTGTACATCAATTTTATTGGAAAGAACCTGATAGAGGGCGTTGTAATAATTGATACGCGCCAATCGCAGATCCGTTTCGGAGGTAATGACTTCCAGGTAGGTTTTTATACCCGACCGATATTGCAATTGAATAATGTCGTAGACTTCTTTTGCTAAATCCCTGTTTTCTTTTTGGGTAAGCAGATTGATCAAACTTCCTTTGTAGTTGCCCAAGGCCCGCACATATTCGGCGTTGACGTTCAGTTGAAGGCGTTTGATGTCCAAATTAATTCGTTTCAATTGCCATTCGGCGGTGTTGGTATTGATTTTTCGTTTTCCGCCCTGATAAATAGGTAACGAAAGCGTTAGGACTAAAAAAGAGTTTGGGAAAATTTTGCTGTAAAGGTCCAAAAACTGATTGTTTTGAAAGTTTAAATTATAGGCTCCGTTAGCAGCTACCGTAGGTAAATAACTCCATTTGGTATATTGAAAATTATATTCCAATAATCGCTTTTGAGTGCTTAACAGTTGATAATCAATACGTTCCGTATAATCCGCGTTTTGGAGCGTGTCCAAAAAAATCTCCTGTTCCAATTGCAGCGTATCGTATTGAAGACTCAATTCCTGCTCTTTCGGATAGCCCATCAATGACTTGAGGTATTCCACTTTACCTGTCAATACCTCTTCGTTGCTTTTTCGGGCGGCTTTGGTATTGTTCAGTGAAATCAATGCGCGTTTGTAATCAATTTTATCGGCGACTCCCGCTTTGTACTGATTTTGAGCATCTTTTAAGCTTCTTTCCAGCCGCACAATGTCTTCGTTGGAAACATCAATTTGCTGCTTGGTAGTCAAAACATCATAAAAAGCCTTGGACACGTCAACGGCCAAATCGGTTTTGTTGGAAGCAGTAAGTTGGCTGGATTGTAAGCGAACATCATTCTGAGTTCGTCGGGCCAGAAGAATATCGCGGTTAAAAATAGCCTGTGATACCGTCAACTGTCCCGCTGATAAGTTCTTGACGCCCAGCTTAACGGGGTTTCCGCCAATGATGCTAGTTTGGACGATGAAATTGTGTTGCAGATTATAATTGAAGTTGATTTGTGGATACCAATCGGCAAGTCGGTTTTTGATATTGTTTTCCGTGATTCGCTCATCAATCACAGATTGTTGGATTGCCGGTTGGTTTCTGATGGCATACTTAACGACTTCTTCCAGCGTAGCTTTGTCTAAGGTTGCGGTGCCGAGGGGAGATTGAGCAAAAAGTGAGCCGTAAGATTGACAAAAAAGCAGAGCGGCAACAAAGGCGAAAAAAATCTTTTTATCTGATTTGGACCAATAGTTCATTCAGGGTAAAAGTTATGATAAACAGAAAATAAAAAAGAAAATAAAGGCCGAATAAACAACGGATGACCAGAGATTCAGGAGTCGTTAGACGGAAAATAAACCGCAAATGGGGCGGGATATCGGAAAGGCAAAAGCTTCAAAAAGGTGGGCTCGCCAAAGAGAGGGGAGTGCCGTGAGAGTACAGGCGGAGTATTTATAAGCATTAATTCTTACCTAACCGAACTGCGTGTATTTTTTACTTTTAACCTACGTAAAAGGTACTTTTCAGAAAATAAAACGAGTCATTGGGAGTGTTAAGAAATTCGAATGATGCAAAAGACTAACTTCGGTGGATATAGATGATAAAACAATAAAATTTTAAAAGCAGTCATTGAGATGTTTGTGATAATAAGGGGTAAAACTCACCATGAAACCAAAATTAGTGTTCAGGAAGCTAAAAGTCTGCAAAGATTGAATGAAGAAAATACACTCATAAAGTGAATATTTTGCCGAAGCGAACACATTAAAAGCGGCGAGTCCGCGCCAATCAATAAGGGGCGGGCCCACCGCGGCCGAAATTCTAAAAATTCACTTCTCAAACACTTCTGCCTTACCGTTCACGATTTCGTTTTTCTCCCCGTTGATATCAGGAATTTGCGGTGACGGCACTGGTGGTTCCTGTTTATTCGGCTCTATATCAGGAATTTCCGGTTGCTGAATTTCGGGTTGTGCCGGATGCGGCTCAATACCCGGCGGTACAGTATGAGGTCCGGGGACCGGTGTCGGTTCTTTGACGGGGTCAGACATGGGGTCAAATGAGTGAATAGTTTTCATAGTGATTCTGATTTTAGGTGAATTCAATAACGAACTGGCTAAAAAAGCCATTCCGGTTGTACTGGGGAAAGTATGCCTCATGAATAGACTGGATTTTATTGGAACGGGATTTTAAATCTTTGTCTCAACAATTAAAAAGAAAACAGACAGTCATGCCGCCCATTCAAGAATATAATTTTCCTTACGTAGTCCGCTTGGCGTTCGCTCTTATCTGCGTCACCATTCTGGTTTACTGGATGTACGTTTTGGATTCTATTATCCCGCTTTTGTTGTTTTCTATTCTATTTTCCATGGCCATGTACCCCTTGGTAGCTTGGCTCGAACGTAAAAATCTGGGAAGGGTTGTTTCTATTACCATCGGTATTTTAACCTTTACGTTGGTAGGGGCGGGCATTGTAGCTGTATTGTGTTATCAAGTGGCTGATTTTACAGAAATGCTGCCTCAATTAACAGAAAAAGTAAATACTTCTTTGAACAAAATACAGTTATGGGCCTTTGACCAGTTCAAGATTCCGCCAAGCCGGCAGTTGAATGAGCTTCAAAAATATACCCAGAATCTGGCCAACAGCGGCCGGGCCTTGGTGGGTACAGCCCTGACTACCACTACCAATATGCTGACAAATCTATCTATTTTACCTGTTTATGTCTTCTTTCTTCTTTACTACCGCGATTTGTTCAAACAGTTTTTTTACAAAGTTTTTAAAGACGTTAAAAAAGCGAAGATAAACGAAGTACTGGGCAAGATTTATGACGTAGTGCACAGCTATCTCTCGGGTCTGTTTATTGTAACTCTCATTATAGGAACGCTCAATTCCATCGGACTGCTCGCGTTGGGGATTCCGTCGGCTTTCTTTTTTGGCTTTTTGGCGGCTTCTCTTCTGATTCTTCCTTACATCGGAATTTTGATGGGGTCTATTCTTCCCATTGTGGTGGCTCTGGTGACGAAAGATTCGCCGATGTATGCCGTGGGTGTAGCGGGGGTATTTTTCTTCATTCAAATGCTCGAAGGCAATGTCATTACTCCTTACATTGTCGGTTCCAAAATCAGTGTCAATCCTTTGGTAGCAATTTTAGGGCTCTTTTTGGGAGGCTCTTTATGGGGGCTTTCCGGAATGGCGTTAGCATTACCTCTGACGGCGACGTTGAAAGTAATCTTTGATGCAGTAGAGCCGCTTAAGCCCTACGGCTATTTGATGGGTGAACCGGAAGTAGTGAAAGAGCGTGTTGAGAAAACCCGAAAAGTGCAGCAAATGGAAAAAGAAGTGGTGGAGACATTGACTGAGACTACCAACGATGTGAAATACCTGTTTAAGAAAAAAGGAACCTCTAAATCTGCCCTCTGACTGGTTTGGGGAAATAAATGCCCGGTTTTTTCAGAGATTCTCAACTTGGGGTTAAAAAGGGAAGTGGAATAAATTTTTTTCTTTTTCTATAGTCAACATTCTACATTTTCCCAAAATGACAGCAATTAGTACGCTCAAACATTCAAGTAAAACAGAGGGCATGGGAGCTATCCCAACCGAAGAAGGCGTTTCTTTTCGGGTGTGGGCACCCAATGCCCAAAAGGTATCCGTCGTAGGTGATTTTAACGGCTGGAAAAAAAACACAACGCCGCTTGTGAAGGAAGAAAACGGCAATTGGTCGGTAGAAGTACCGAATGCCAAACCCGAACAACAGTACAAATATTACCTCAAAACGTCGGTAGGCGAATTATGGCGAAATGATCCCTACGCGCTCGAATTGACCAATTCAGTAGGAAACAGTATTATTCACGATGCTGATTTTGATTGGGGAGACGATAACTTTCAAATGCCCAATTGGAATGAATTGGTGATTTATGAACTGCACGTTGGAACATTCAACGTGAAAGAAGAAAATAAGCCGGGCGATTTTTACAGTGTCATCGAACGGCTCAACTAATTTAAAGCACTGGGTGTCAATACCCTTGAAATTATGCCCATAGCTGAGTTTCCGGGAGGGTATTCCTGGGGCTATAATCCCGCTCATCCGTTTGCGGTCGAATCCGAATACGGTGGGCCCGTGGGGCTGAAAGAGTTGGTAAAAGCGGCTCATGCCAAAGGAATTGCCATTTTATTGGACGTTGTTTATAACCACTTCGGGCCAACCGACATGGATATTTGGCAGTTTGACGGTTGGAGTGAAAATGGATTGGGAGGTATTTATTTTTACAATGATTGGCGAGCCAAAACCCCTTGGGGAGAAACCCGGCCGGATTACGGACGTTCTGAAGTACGGCAATACATTTTTGACAATGCCCTGATGTGGCTTGAAAAGTACCGAATTGACGGGTTGCGGATGGATATGATTCCTTACATTCGAAACGTAAATGCCGATGGCAATCCTGCCAATGGCTTACAGGAAGGCTATTCGCTGATGCAGTGGATTAATTCGGAAATCAAAAACAGGTTTCCTCAAAAATTTACCATTGCGGAAGATTTGCACACGCTTAATGTCATCACGGCGCCGATTGAGGAGGGTGGTTTGTGCTACAGCAGTCAGTGGGATGCTCAGTTTGTAAACCCGATTCGACATGCCATTATTAGCATGAATGATGAAGACAGAGACATGAATGCAGTGGCTGGGGCTATTTTGCATACCTATTACAACAGTGCATTTCAACGGGTAATTTATACAGAATCGCACGATGAAGTATCCAACGGGAAAGCCCGGGTAGTGCAGGAAATAGCTGGTCGGGACGATGTCAATACGTGGTATGCCAAAAAACGTTCTACGCTCGGGGCCACTTTGATGATGACCTCACCGGGCGTGCCGATGTTGTTTCAGGGACAAACCGTGTTGGAAGATAAATGGTTTGACGATACCGACCCCATTGATTGGTCACGCTTTTCGGAATTCAAAGGGTTTGTCAAATTGTACCGGGATTTGATTCAACTGCGGCGCAATATTTCCGCAACTACGCGCGGCCTTACTGGGCAACACGTCGAGATTCTGCACGTAGACAATGAGAAAAAAATCATTGCTTTTCATCGGTGGATGGACGGAGGCGCGGGTGACAGTACGGTAGTTGTGCTGAATTTTTCGCACCAAGCCGTGATTGATTATGTGGTGAAATTTCCGGGGGAAGGCATTTGGAAAATACGCTTTAACTGCGATTGGGAAGCATATGATACCGAGTTTCAGAATCATTTTAGCTACGATACCGAGGCAACTGCTTTGCAAAATGAAGGCCTTTTTACCGCTAATGTATCGTTGGGAGCCTATAGTTCACTCATTTATTCACAGGATTAAGGATTAATCAATATCATATAAAGCGAAAAACATGAAAAAGATAACAACACTGGTCATTGCTATGTTGACCGTAGGACTCATTTCTTTGTCTGGCTGCTCACGCGAAGAAAAACGCGACGCAGCCGATAATGCGCAGGATGCGCAGGAAAAAGTAGAGAACAAAGCAGAAGATGTAGCGGAAGATATTAAAGACGCTACAAACGAAACTGCTGATAACATAGAATCTGAACGGAAAGAGCTGGCTGCCAAAATCCAGGAAAAACAAGAAGACCTGAAAGAAGAAATGGATCGGGTAGATGCTAAAATAAAGACAGCCTCTGCCAACGAAAAAGCAAAATGGAGAGAGCGCCGCGAAGAGTTGAAAGAAGACAAAGACAATCTGGATGACCAATTGGCCGAAGTAAGAAAAGACATCAAACGCGATTGGATCGGCTTTTTCAATGAGGTCTTTCAGGGAACGGCCAAAGTTCGGCAATTCCAAATAGTATTTACTCCTTGGGGAAAGTGCCCAAGAAACCATGGTTTGTTGGGCATCGTGAAATGAAGTGAGTCAACGATATTGATGACGAAATAGATAAATGATAATAAAAAAGAGGACTCATTCTGGTAATTGGGGTTAAATTCAAAGATTGTACGGCACCGGCCGCCCAGAAAACAGCCATGAGGCCACTGACAGCAAGCAGCTTACGGCGGTGTATCAAATGTAATTGGAGAGGTAGCATTACATTTGATACACCGCCAGAACAACAGCCACTAATAACTAAACATCCGTGGTGGCCGTAGGCCAGGCCAGGAAGGACCCGATAGTTATCGGGATTGAAAGGAACGGGGACGCCCAGTCCTTCGGTAGCGGTAAGTGCTCACCAAATCCTTTTTTTGTATCTTATTGAGTATTTCTCGCTTTGGCATTCCCCAATAAAAAAGCCGGGTGGCAAATGCTGTCGGGCTTTTTGTACATTCGCAACGGCGAACCGCCATCTACTAAAGTCTCGGGCTGCGGATGCGTCGGACCGTCGATGCGGTTAATTTCATTCTATCAGTTCAGAGGGGTAACTGAAGGCTTAACGGATTCGATAAGTTATGCAATATTTGAGCGTTGAATAGACTCTGAGGCGGTGTTTGGAGCGATTTGAGGTATGTTTACGACATAAGACCCGTATTAGTAGATTCGGGAAACTCGGAACTTTTGGCGCTGTTAGCGTGAAGGGTTTGCTCTCTTCGTACCTCGAAAATGTACACATTCAATTTTCTATATAATGGCGTCTATACATCTGCTGACGTTGTATAAACGCAATAGAGTTTCGTTTATACAGATGTTAACTGCAATTTTTAAAAACATATTATGAAACTTAAAGAATATCTAAAAAATCAATTTCCTAATGATTTAGCAAGATTGAAATTTCAAAAACCAAATTCTGTTATCCAAAATAACCCTGATTCTTTTGACATAGATCAATATACAATTTATTTTGGTGGGATGAATTGGGAAAACATAGGCCAAGACATTAATCATATTGAGAAGGAGTTTTATGAACATTTTTTTCTTTGCCTATTCACGATAACAATTATTGACTTAACGATATTTTCTCATTATAGAGATTATTATAGTATTTTCAGAAATAAAACAAGGTATCCTAAATTTGGATGGAGTGGTTTTAGACCTCATTATGAAAACCCGAAAAAATTACTTGATATACCTTTTCAAAAAGGCTTATTAAGAAAAGATAAAATTGACATAGATGAATATGTCCAATTATTTATTTCGGAAACTAATTCCTTCCTTGAATCAAATCTTAATCAAATAAAAACTGTCGATTTTTTTAATTCTCTACTGACGGATAAAGACTTTCAGGTAAGTGAAAATGAAAATAGTACATTGACACCGCTAATAATAAATAAATTAAAAGAAAATTTTGGAAAGTAAACTGCAGTTAACACGGGTTTTGCGTCAGGCGGGGTAACGTGCAAACTTGGAGCTTTGTGCTTCTATTTAAGTTTAGTGCTGGTTGACGGTTTTGTGTTCCGAAACCCGCCCGAACACAAAGCCCGAAACCGTTACAAACAACCCTAACAGACCGACAATGCTACCATCAACCAACAGACAAAAAAGCCAGCCGCATCCCGAAAGCTTTCGGGAGCACATTTGGTTTTGCCCGCCATCCCGATAGCTATCGGTACCGACCCTTCGCAATACCAAAAGAGACATTTGTGCTAATTCAATTAATTCAGCATATTTGCCTTTGTTAGGACAAGTCACTAAAGGGTATTAACCTGCTTGGCGAGAAAATCAAGAAAGTTACGGGACGAAAAAGGACTTTTATAGCGGAAGGTTGCTGCTGAATGGGATGTTGACACTGCCTACATCAGCAAAATGGAAAGCCAACAATAAGCCTGTTAGTAAAATATACTTGTCTAACTCAGCCCTTTTGTATGATATGGATGAGAAGGAATTGCTTATGCTTTGGCTGGCAAATAGAGTCTATGGTGTTGTTTAAGATGAAAAAGTGGCGTTAAAAGCTACGGAAGTGGCTGAATTAGAAGTTATAACCAAAAAGAGACATAAAAAATAAATGCATGTAAACTCAGACATAAATGTTTTAGGCAGTTTGCCTGATTGGAACTTAATTCAAGTTTTCCTTTCAGAAGATATGATTTCCATCAAAGAAAAAGGTGGGATACATACCTATACCGCTATTAAAACGGATAAGTCTGTTATGCGATTTGAAAAAGCCATTAAGGCTACTTTTTTAAGTTTTAAAAATTCCAATTCAGAATCTATTTTTCTTTCTGTAATAAAGGCAAATGCAATTTCAAACGAAGTGCTTTTTCTTTTATTCTGGAATGCATCTGTGAATAATGAATTATTAAACTATTTAAATTCTAAAGTCTTTTTTCCTGCCTTTTACAGTGGTAGGGTATCAATAAAAAACGATGAAGTAGTTGCTTGTATAAAAGATTTAAAAGAAACACAAGATGATCTAAAGAAGTGGTCTGAAATAACAATTACTACTACAGCTTCAAAGTATCTTACATTATTAAAGAAGTTTGGATTGATGGAAGGCTCAGTCAATAAAAGCATCATTCATCCAAATTTATCGGATACGATGTTTGTGTTATTTGTTTACTGGCTAACAGCCATTTCAGAAAAACCAAATCTATTGAATAGTGAATGGTTGAAATATAGCTTCAACGAAAAACAAACGTTTATCGAAAGGCTATTACAAAAAAAGTTTTCAAAATATTTTAATGTGGTTTATACAGGTGATAAACTAAGTATAGAACCAATAATAACTTACGATTCAATTTATGAGTACAGCAATAAATCCTGAACATATCATTACGCAAGTAAAGAGATTGGTCGAATCAGACAAGCGGTCTGAAATAAGACTGAATGCCAATGGAGGTAACTCCATTTTATTGGTGTGCCCTCCAAATTTGGAATACCAATTCATTGTAAAATTAAATGAGCTGATGGGTGCAGAATATTCAATCATTGACCTAAATGAATTGCTTATCTCGTTTGTAGAAACTAATAAATCTGATTTAGCTGATATGTTTGATTTGCTGAAGGGTTCTGTACATCAAATTTTCAAATCACCGGAAGGCGAAACAGGACCTGACTTATTCTCAATCATACTTTCTAAAATTGAAAAATCATATAATGAAGATAAAATTCCAGTAATGATTCATTCAGGTGCTTTATATGGTAGTGGCATCGATAATATTCACTTAATGGAAAGTGAGTTGGTAATGAAATCAAAAAAACCTTTAATCATTCTGTATCCAGCCACACAGGATGGAGACCAATTAATGTTTCTAAACTCTCGGCCAGCATCTAAGTACAGATGTATGATTGTTAACTAAAGAATTAAATAAAAATGAAAATAAAAGACATTCTAACCATAGATCTATCCGAAGACATTAAAAATGTCATTGACTTAGAAGATATTTCCGAAAAGGAAATCCAAACTGAAATTGAAAGCTATATTGTTACAGATGGTTTAGCAAAGGAATATGCCGATTTTGTTGGCATATACACTTCCAATATTCTTGAAACAGGTGTTTGGATTTCGGGTTTCTATGGCTCTGGTAAATCATACTTTGGTAAGTTACTTGGCTATATGTTGAGTAATCGTATCATAGCTGGCACACCTGCAAGAGATAGAATAACACAGCGTTTTATTGGTATAAATGATGAAGCCTTAGTGAAAAATGCTTTATCAAGATTGGATGCCATACACTCAAGAGTAGTATTTCTTGACATTGCAAAACAAGACACCTCAAAGGGCTTATCATTCACCCTTTTCAGAAACTTTTTAAGGTCTCTTGGTTTACCTGAAAATGAACACGGCATTTTCTTATTCCAATTGATGCTAAGTGAAAACAAGACTGCTGTACAAGACTTCATTTTTGATGCTACAGGCTTAGATTGGAATGAATTAAAAACAAGCTCATTCAGGTACGCAAAAGCCATCAAAGAGTTATTCATAAAAAAGGGTAACTCTGATGCTGATTACGATAACCTTATTACCACTATCCGTAGGGATATAGACCAGTTCAGTGCTGCTCGGTTAAGAGAAGAAATAAGCAACTATTTGAAGGTTGAAAAGAACGAGAAAGTAATTTTCCTTTTTGATGAAGCCAGTGAAGCTATTAATCAGAAAAAATTTAACTTATTAGACCTGGAAGGTGTAAGCGAATCCCTTTCTTCATTAGGTGGTAAGGTTTGGACTATTGCCATAGCACAAGAAAAATTGGATGATGTAATTAATAACTCCAATGTAAGTAAAGCACAGCTCACAAAAGTAACTGACCGTTTTAAAACTAAGATACATCTTGAAGCAACCGAAGTTGGTGTAATCATTCGTAACAGGCTTTTAAAGAAAACCGAAACAGGTATTCAAAAATTGACTGAGCATTACAAAAAAAATTCAGGGAAAATTGCCGACCACGCCTCTATTCACGGTGCAGGTATCAGCAAAACAGATAGTGCAGATAACTACGCCACTTATTACCCTTTTTACAAGTATCAGTTCGACCTGCTTCAAAACTTTCTCTTTGGTACAAAGGGTTATGCTTCTACCAAAGTAGCAGCAAGGGGAATGATTATAACTACTTACGATATTTTAAAGCAGGAAGTACAGCATACCGATTTGTTTCACACAGTTACAGGTTGGCATATTGCTAAAGAAGGTCAGCCACAGCCTCCAGTTCGTTTGGTGAGCCGTTACGATAATGCAGAACGTATTTTGTCCGAAGCTGGTTCATCAATTTCTGGAAGAAAACTTTTAGAAACCATCAATTTCTTAACCGAAGCGGAAGTTACTCCTTCTACTTTGCCCAACATCATTAAATCCTTTATCAGCGACCCAGACGATCAGTTCAAAGTACAGGATGATATAACAAAGGCACTTGAAGTATTGACAGAGGCAAAAGTGTTGTTAGATACCAACAAAACTTACCGCATCACCTCTGATATTGAGCAAAGGTTATTGGATGAAATGAACGGTTTCACCGTTCAAGGCTTCGTTAAAAAGAAGCAATTAGTAACTGCATACAAAGCAGCCCAGTTTACAAAAACAATTGCCAAAGTAACAGATACAGGCTTACAATATGATTTCTTTATCACTACCGATAATGATGATGAACTAACTACACCCAATCTGAAATACTTAAAATTAAAAGTAAAAAGCGTTTACAATATTTCAGACAGCCGAACCACGGATATTGATGCCTTAAAAGTACAGCATCAAAACGATAAAGACCTGTTGTGGTTAGTGCCAGACAATAGTTATTTTAAAGAATTAGACCGCTTAATAGATGAAGTAGAACGCACTACTTATTTAGAGCAGAAATACAATAATCCAAATTCCGAAGAAGGTAAAATATTGATTAGCTTCTCAACTGCCAAAGGCGAAAAGCAAAATCGTATTAAGGATTTGGTGGAAGATTCTTTGCTAAATGCTACAGCCATTTATTTATACAATACCCTACAATTAAATAAAGACAATTGGCAAACAACCCTGCAAACTCAGCAAAAGCAAATTACACAGAATGTTTACAGCAAGAGATTATCTTCGCAATTGAGTGATAGCGTAGCAGCAGCAGTAATTAAAGAAGCCAATAATGGCCGTCTGCACCAGTATTTTACAGGCCGCGACTTTACATTTTTTGATACACAGGGCAATTTCATTGGCGAAAACCTAAAGGTTGCCGAAGAAATTTTGCACAAGGTTCGTAATACTTTTAAAGACGGTGCTACGCTGGAAAAAGACCTTGAACAGCCTCCGGCTGGCTTTACTTTTGGTACAGTTATATCTTCAGTAGCGGCACTAATGCGAGCAGGAAAAATAATTGCTAAATATAATGGCGCTGAAAAATTTTCTTGGAGAGATGAAGGCGTATCAAACATTTTTAATGCGGCTCGTGAATTTAGAAAAGCCTCATTCAAAGCAGTATCAAAATCACTTTCTGCTATGCAGAAACAAGAGTTAGCTCAGTTTCTGTTAGATGTAGAAGTGGAAAAATACATTGGTCGCAAAGTAGATTACAATACCAATGATTTTGAATTGGTGGCTGCCGTTCGTGATACAGCCAAACATTTTGCCGATAAAGTGACCACCCTTAGAAACAGCGAAAAGGAATTTGATAAGTTATTTCCAAAAGCCTATGAAAACGCAGCGTATTTAGGTGGTTTTACGGGTGCAGTAAGTGAAGCAAACTATATTGATAAAGCGGTAGAGTTTTTAGTTTCAAAAGATGCTTTTCACAAGGCGCTGCAAGAAATAGAAAAAGTAGAGAAGTTTATCCGCAACAACTTACCCAAAGTAAAAGACTGGAAAACATTTGTCTATGCCGTACAGGACGAGTTGACCAAAGCTGCAACAAGCAATTCAACCATAGAGCAACTCAAGACGGAATTTGAAGATCATTTGAATGGTGATGTTATCAAAAACTTTGCTTCTCTTCAACAGGCAGCCCAAAGAACCAAAGATGGATATCATCAGCTTTTTAGTGCCTCAATGAAAGATTGTGCTGCTAAATACACCGAGATTGATGCTTTGGCAACTGAACTAATAAAGGAAATTGAAACATTGCCTGTTGGCCTTAATACAGTTGCATCATCTAAAGCCACTGCACTTAATCAATACGCAAAGCAAAGAACCCTTTCTGCTATTACGATTGATTTTGATGTAAAAGACAAACAAAGCCGTTTCACCTATTCCGAAGTGCTTTCATTCATTGATTTGTATCCAAGCAAAAAGGCAGAAATTGAAATTGCTAAAGCCAGTTTAATCAAAACGAAAGCACCCGAACCACAACCCGGAACGCCTCCAACACCCACAGTAAAAAAGTATGCGGTTAAAATGCCAGCTTCAAAAATGAAAGTGGCTGAATACAAAACTTGGTTGCAGGGTGAATTGCAAAAATTGGCAAGTGCATCGGATAATGATGAAATAGAAATTAACTAATATGAAACTTAGCGAACACGTAGAACATATACGCCAACTCATTGACCAAGCCTTTCGCAATCGCTTGGGCAGAATGGGTATAAATGAAGGGCAATTGACAGCCATTGAAAATATGCCTGCTGAACGCAAACGTATGGAAACCATCCGTGAGGTGTTTATTGCAGAAACAGGCACTGTGGCAGATGCTTACGAGAAGTTGGTGGAGGAACTCACCTTTACGTTGTTCAATCGTTTGGCGGCTCTCAAAGTAATGGAAGCTCATACCTTGCACCCCGAAATTGTAACCCGAAGAGAAAGCCACGGTGGTCGTTCCTTTGCTCATTTGGCTTGGTTGGAGCAAAACCCCAATGCAAGAAATGAAGAAGCCGAAGGCTTGCTCCTTTTCCTGGAAGACCAATTGCAAAAATTAGCTTCCGATATTCCTTTATTCAGTCCTCAACATCCGTATCATTTGCTGCCAACAGCATTAGAATTGCAAGGCATCATCAATGCCTTTAATCAGGTAGAAACCGATACACAAGTAGAAACCGAAATTTGGAAAAGTGATGATGTATTGGGTTGGTTATACGAAAGCTATAACAATTACAAAAAAGCAGCCCATAAACTAAGTGGCGAAAAAACAGAATACAACAAAGTAAGCATCCAAAGCCAAGTTTATACCCCACGATGGGTAGTGCAGTTTTTGGTAGATAACAGTTTGGGAAAGCTCTATCTGGAAATGTATCCCGATAGTGAAATACGCCACAAGTACAAAATTGCCAATGCTCCAAATCAGCAAACAAGGGAACGAAAGCCACTACACGAAATACGAATGATTGACCCCTCCACTGGATCGGGCAATTATCTGTTGTATGGCTTTGATATGTATTACGATTTGTACATAGACCAAATAGAAAACTACGGAGCAGATTATAACGAAGTAGACATCCCAAAACTAATTATTGAAAACAACCTGTATGGAGTTGACTTAGACGACCGTGCCATTCAGTTGGCTCAGTTGGGTTTGTACATCAAGGCAAAAAGAAAGAAGCGTACCGTTAAGGTGGAGCATTTTAATATTGTGAGTTCCGACTTTTTCTTACCGGCTTATGATGAAGTAAAGCATCTTTTTGAAAACGGTGCTCCATTAGGGTGATTGCATCAAGTGTTAAGTTGGTTTAACAGGGTTTTAAGGTAAGCATCGTCGCGAGCGGCTTTCTTTCGCTTACGAGCCAAACTCATTTCAGTCGGCTCTCGCTTTAAGA
>NZ_JAIXST010000245.1 GCF_027484545.1 Runella sp.
AATACCAAAAAAGAATATAACAAATAATATAAGGCTCGTCAGAGAAGATTTTAACTTTGATAGACACAAGGCAAAGAGCTGTTTTGCAAGAAGTTAAACTGTTTTATGAAAAAGCCCTGCTTCGCTGAGAAATAGGCTTATTATTCCTCATTTTCTATTTATTTTGTACATCAACCCAAGTTTCTTTCATTGTGGCCGATTTTCGACTAAAAGTATTTTGCAGCGTAGCTCAACACCTTAGCTTTACCAAGGCCGCAGGAGAATTGTTTATTACGCAACCCGCCGTTACGAAGCATATCCGAGAACTGGAACAACAATATGGTACTCGATTGTTTGAACGAAAAGGCAACGCGGTGTATCTTACTCAGGCGGGTGATTTGCTCAAACGGTACGCGGTTCAGATATTGCATTTATATCAGGAAGCGGCGTTTGAGTTAGGGACTTTACAGGCCAAACACAGCGGCACGCTTCGACTGGGGGCAAGTACCACGATTGGACAATACCTGATTGCGCCTTTGTTGGCAAAATACTACGAGAAATTCCCCCAAGTGGAACTGTCACTGCTCAACGGAAATACCGAAATGATTGAAAATGCCGTTTTATCTCACGCAATTGATTTAGGTGTTGTAGAAGGCAAAAAACATCATTCGGGCATTAAATACGTTGATTTTATGGACGATGAATTGGTAGCGGTGGTACATAGTAAAAGCAAATTGGCGCAACCGGAGGAAATTACCATAGAGCAACTTACCCAAATTCCACTCGTTTTGCGCGAACGCGGCTCAGGGACATTGGAAGTGATAGAAAGTGCCTTAAAAGAACACAGTTTAAAACTATCTTCGCTGCAAATTATTATGCACTTGGGAGGGACTGAGAGCATCAAATCTTTTCTTGAACACGCCAATTGCATGGCCTTTTTGTCCGTTCGTTCCATTCAAAAAGAACTCATTATAGGACAATTAAAGATAATTAAAGTGAAAGAATTGAAGCTATTGAGAAAGTTCTGGCTGATTCATTTGCAAGGACAACCCGAGCCCATGGCAGAATCATTTATGCGTTTTGCCTTTCGGGAATACAGTAAAAAATAACTATAAAGAAAATTCAGGATTCACCCATCATAACCAACAACATGAACGCTGATTTCCAAAACCGTCGTGGTTTTTTAAAGAAAAGTGCCCTGACCACCTTGGCAGGGATTGTCGGTACAGAAATTGTTTTTGCCGAAAATATGCCCAAAAATCATGTTCCGCTTGCCTTAGACGAGGGCTTGAAGGGCAAACACCCCGACATGATAGTATTGAGCGATAAGCCTTGGAATGTTGAAACACCTCCGCATTTATTAGACGATGCCGTTACGCCCGTAGAACGTATGTTTATTCGTAACAACGGCATTGTTCCCGAAGAAAAAATAGACCCGAGTACTTGGACTCTTACCATCAAAGGCGAATCAGTCAAAACGTCTAAGACATACAAAATCAGCGATTTAAAATCTAAATTTAAAACGTATACTTATCAATTGGTACTGGAATGCGGCGGCAATGGTCGTTCGGGATTTGTACCGCAAACCTCCGGTAATCAATGGGACCAAGGCGCCGTAAGTTGTGCCGAATGGACAGGCGTACGTCTGAAAGATATTCTTAACGATGTGGGCTTGAAAGATGATGCCGTTTACATTGGTTATTATGGCAAAGACCTTCACCCCAGCCGCGACCCGAATAAAGTTGTAATTTCTCGCGGAGTACCCATCAAAAAAGCATTGGAAGATGAAACGCTCGTCGTTTGGGCGATGAACGGTCAGGAGTTGCCATTGATGCACGGGTTTCCGTTGCGATTGGTTGTAGGTGGATGGCCGGCATCTGTCTCCGGAAAATGGCTACATACGATTTCGGTACGTAACAAAGAACACGATGGCGCTAAAATGGAAGGGCATAGTTACCGAGTACCGCGTCAGCCCATTCCACCGGGCGAAAAGTTGGCAGAAACGCCCGAAAACTTTCGGATTATCGAATCCATGCCTGTCAAGTCACTGATTACTTTTCCCAAAACGGGTGCCATGGTTGAGTTGGGAAAAGCACTTTCGCTGCGCGGTCACGCATGGGCGGGAGATGTAGCGGTAAAAGAATTCCACGTTTCGATTGATTACGGCGCTACTTGGCAAAAATGTTCACTTCAAGCGCCAAAAAATCGCTTGGCTTGGCAGCATTGGTCGGCACAAATACAACTTCCGAAAAAAGGCTATTACGAAGTATGGGCGCGCGCTACCGATGCAAATGGAGTCAGTCAACCGATGGTAATTCCTGCATGGAATCCCGGCGGTTATCTCAACAATGCCTGTCACAGAATAGCCGTAAAAGTGGTTTAACCCAAAGAAATGATGAAAACTAACTTTTTAAATATAGCCATTAGCTTTGCAGTGCTTGGCCTATTTGCGGCAGCAATCAGCAAAAGCGAAAAACATTCGCTCATTCACCCACTCATTCCCCGCACGGGCGGCCCGGTCATTGATTCCACCGACGCCGCAACGGGCTTGGCACTCGACTCCAATTTGCCATTGGTAAAAGCGCAGTGTACGGGCTGTCATTCTCCTATGTTGATTTTGCAACACCGATTTACGCGTGATGAATGGTTGAGTAAAATTCGTTGGATGCAGCGCAATCATAAATTGTGGGATTTGGGAGAATCGGAAAAACCGGTATTGGATTATTTGGCAAAACATTACGCCCCCAATCAATCGGCCTATTCGCGGCGGGAGCCGCTGCGTAATGTAAAATGGTATAAGTTGGAGAAATAAATTATGAAATATCACCGCGTTTTAGTTGAGGCGATTGTTTTTTCCCTTGGCGAAATTTTTGAAAAAGGCCGTCAGGCCGATAAAGTTATTGAACAGGTTCTCAAGTCCAACCGCAAGTGGGGTGCCCGGGATCGAGGGTTTATTGCTGAAAATACCTACGAAATTGTCCGTTGGTGGCGTTTGTTGGAATTTGTTGTACCCTCCGACCAAGCTACTTACTCCGATATTTTTGCAACATGGCAAGTGCTGAAAGGAAATGAATTGCCCAATTGGCCTGAATTTGCCCACATTGACCCCAAATCCATCCGCAAAGCTTACGAAGAAGCGAAGCAAATTCGCAAAGTCCGTGAGTCCATTCCCGATTGGTTAGACGAAATTGGCTCGTCTGAACTGGGAAAAGAGTGGGAGGAAGAACTGCACGCTCTTAATCAAACGGCGCCTGTGGTATTGCGTACCAATACCCTCAAAACCACCCCGACTGAGTTACGTCAACTTTTAGCTTCGCAGGGAATTTTGACCAACCTCCTTGCTAAATTTCCCGAAGCACTGATTTTGCAGGAAAAGAAGAATGTTTTTCAAACCGAATACTTTCAAAACGGTCTGTTTGAGGTTCAGGACGCCGGTTCGCAGGCGATTGCGCCCGCGCTTGATGTTCATCCCGGAATGCGGGTAATTGACGCCTGCGCCGGTGCGGGCGGAAAAACACTTCATTTGGCGGCATTGATGCAAAACCAAGGTCGATTGATTGCGATGGATGTTGAAGAATGGAAGTTGGACGAACTGCGTCGTCGCGCCCGTCGCAATGGAGTCAGCAACGTAGAAACGCGCGTCATCGAAGCCAAAACCATCAAGCGTCTCCGCGAAAGTGCCGACCGCGTACTGTTGGATGTGCCCTGCTCAGGTTTGGGCGTTTTACGCCGAAATCCCGATTCCAAATGGAAAATTAAACCTGACTTTCTGAATCAAATTCGGCAAACGCAATACGAAATCTTGTCTAATTATTCGCAAATGGTAAAACCTGGCGGTAAATTAGTATACGCAACCTGTAGTATTTTGCCTTCTGAAAGCGAGCGACAGGTCGAACGTTTTTTAAAGGAACAAGGCTCAAAATGGCAACTTTCCACCGAATCGCGCACTTCACCGGCCCACGATGGATTTGACGGTTTTTACATGGCTACTTTAACAAAAGCTTTGTAAAAACCCATTTTTTGCGTTATTTGCAACAGGAACCTACACACTAAAATGCTTACTATTCAAAGCAACGTTTCACTTAAATCGTACAATACCTTCGGCATAGATGTTTCGACCCGGTATTTAGTAGAAGTTGATAACGACCAGGATATTCAAACACTTTTCCAGCTTCCCGACATACAATCGCTTCCTAAACTTATTTTGGGCGGTGGCAGCAATCTTCTGCTTACCCAAGATTTCAACGGTTTGGTCATTAAAATCAACATCAAAGGGATTGAGACAGTTAAAGAAGACCAAAATCATGTATGGTTACGCGTAGGAGCGGGTGAAAACTGGCATGAATTTGTAATGTATTGCGTAGAACGCGGTTTGGGAGGCATCGAAAATCTATCGCTTATTCCCGGAACTGTAGGAGCTGCGCCCATGCAAAACATCGGTGCGTACGGAGTCGAAATCAAAGATACCTTCGACCGTTTGGAAGCAGTTGATATTTCTACGGGTATAAAACGGGTATTTACCAATGCTGACTGTCGTTTTGGCTATCGTGACAGTGTTTTCAAAAACGAAGTAAAAGGACAGTACATCATCAGTAACGTTCAGTTTAGGTTGGATAAAAATCCTGTTCTTCACCTATCCTACGGCGATATTCAGAAAACGCTCGAACAAATGAGCGTTAAAGAATTGACGATTAAAGCAATCAGTGAGGCTGTCATTAAAATTCGTCGCAGTAAACTTCCCGACCCAGCCGAAATCGGCAACGCCGGCAGTTTTTTCAAAAACCCCGAAATCCCTGCTTCACAGTACGAAATCCTTAAAAGTGAATATCCCGATATTCCGGGTTATGTCATCAATGAAGAAATCGTGAAAGTTCCTGCGGGTTGGTTGATCGAGCAATGCGGATGGAAAGGAAAACGCTTCGGAACTATTGGTGTACATACCCGCCAAGCCTTGGTATTGGTTAATTATAGCGGCGGGAAAGGACTGGAAATCAAACAATTGTCCGAAAAAATTCAAGCTTCGGTAGAAGAGCGCTTTGGAATTTATCTTCATACGGAAGTCAATTTTGTATAAAAAAGGTTGACCGAAAACCCGGCCAACTTTTCAACACCTTCCTCTTTTTTAATTTAAACTCATTTTTAGTCTCTTTACTAATATGCATGTGCATAGACATATAGCTTGTCTTTCAATTCTTTACGCGCAATGTGAATTCGGTTTTTAACAGTTCCAATCGGAATTCGTAACCGGTCGGCAATTTCATGGTATTTGAATCCCCGGTAATGCATCATAAAAGGCGTACGATATGACTCTTCCAAGGCATTTACCGCTCCGTTGATATCATCCATGGCAAAGGTGGAATACGCCTCGTTATCGGTGCTGCTTTCGAGGGAATTGATGTAATGAAAATTATCCGTTGAATCTATAAATGTATTTTTTCTCACCATTCTTTGATAGTTGGTGATGAACGTATTCTTCATAATGGTGTACAACCATGCCTTCAAGTTAGTCCCATCGGCATATTTGTCGCGGTTAGTAAACGCCTTCAAAAGCGTATCCTGTAACAAATCATTGGCATCTTCGCTGTCTTTGGTAAGACGCATTGCAAACGGCTTCAAAGACTTTGAAACTTTTGCGATATGGTAAGTGAATTCAATTGCGGTCATGGTTTGGCTTGTTGAGGTTATTTTGTTTAACTTTACTTCAACAAAGTTAAACAAAACTTCAATAGCTCTATAAAATATTTACGGTTTTTTTTCAATAATAATTCGGGTTACTATGATAATCAAAAATATTTCATGCCGTATTACAAAGTAATATTCTCATAAAAAAGACCATTAAAACCTTGAAACTCACAAACACATCAAAAAAGTACAATTCCCTTAACAAGCTAACGGAATTGTACTTTTTGTTAAACAATGCCTAAATAGATTCTTGTTTCACTTTTATTAAACAATCATTAAACAAAAAATTAAAGCTGATAAAAGAATTCCAAAGGATTGGGATAAACAAACCAGTAGTCTAAGGCATTCTGCAACTTCTGAGAAGATATAATTTTAAAAGGGTTCATTCCACTTTCCTTAAACGTTGGAGGCTTATAGCCAAAAGGTGCGTAACTCGCCAAATAAACTTCCCGGCGCGTAGGGTGAAGCGGAGCTACCACGTTATAAACAGTATTCCAAAGGGCAGGAGCTTGAAGAAAAACTTCGATGACCCCAATGACATCATCGCGGTGAATATAATTGACGGGTATCTCACCCGTGGTTAAGTCTTTTTTGCCGGCTACATATTTTGCAGGGATACGTTCATAGCCCATCAAGCCTCCACAACGCAAAATAAGCGTAGACTGAGACAGGTCTTGAATGAGTTGCTCCACCTCTACCAACGCGGGTGAGGCCGATTGGCTCAGGATAGTTATATCTTCTTCGTTTACTTCTCGATTGAGATCAGGGTAAACAGACGTTGAACTAACGTAAATAATCTGTTTTATGGAACTGTCTTTGATTAAGTTGACAAGATTGCGAATCTGAGCAGGGTGAAAACCCCTTCCGGCCTTTTCCAGTCTTGGCGGAATATTGACAATCAATACGTCACAATCCAACAGATAATCCCACCCAATTCCTTTGGGCTCAGGAGTGAGTTGCAGCCATAGCGGTTCGATGCGCGCTTGCCGCAATTCACTCAATTTTTCTAAACGAGTAGTACTACCTTTGACTTTGTGGCCTTGTTTTTCAAATGATTGGGCCAAAGGAAAGCCCAACCATCCACAACCTAAAATACTGATTTTCATGGCTTTTCAAATCGTATCACAGCCCATTGATTGAGCGTTTTTTGAGCAATTAATTTCAAATCAACCTCTTCCGCTTTTTGGATAATATCATTGATGTCAAATTCATAAAAGCCACTCACCATCAGTGTACCGCCCGGTTGCAGGAATTGGACATAGATTGGAATTTCACGCAACAAAATATTGCGGTTGATATTGGCCAAAACAATATCGTATAGACCCGCAGGACAATCCTCTATCGTGCCTTGAAAAACAGTAATGTGTTTACAGCCGTTCAGCTCCGCATTCTCGACTGCATTCAGATACGCCCATTCTTCAATGTCGAAGGCAGTCAGTCGCGTAGCACCCAGCATTTCGGCCAAAATCGCCAAAATTCCCGTGCCACTACCCACATCTAAGACTGATTTATCGTGGTGATCGAGCGAAAGCTGCTGTTCCATCACCAAGGTAGTCGTTTCATGATGCCCTGTACCAAACGACATTTTAGGGTCAATGACAATATCATACCGAAATGCCGGGTCAGGGGCATGATACGAAGCTCGTACACGAATTTGACCGGCCACTTCGATGGGTTGATAGTTACGTTCCCATTCTTCGTTCCAGTTTTTGGTTTCCAACTGCTCGTACGCAAACGTAATCGGGGTCAAATGTTGGTAATCATCCACAACTTGTTGGAGTTGGGCCAAATCAAAATCAGCCTCGGTAATATAAGCCGAAAGTCCTTCGTCGGTTTCTACAAAAGATTCGTAACCGATTTGGCCTAATTCGGCCATGAGGATCTCGTTAAAATCGGGGTTAAGCGTTAAACGCGCTTCAAAGTAATTGGCAGGCATAAATCAGTTTATAGTTTACAATCTACAGTTTACAGTTTTTAAAGCAACAGTCTTTTGATAGCGTGAGCCTTCAGGCTTGCGGCCCACCGCTTAGGCGCTGACTATTTGCAGGCCGCGCCGCGCAGGCATCTTACCTACACAACGCAGCAAAGGTACGCCCAATCTATTTTTAAATTACATTTGCATAAACCATTCATGACCGATGTTTTACGTTTCCAATACCCAATTACCCTTTGAGCAATTGTCCCCTACTTTTGAGGGCGAACTGTATTTTGACAATTCAATCCCACACCAAGCCATTCGTAAATTGTACGCTACTGATGCCTCGGTTTATCAGGAAATGCCCGTAGCAGTGGCATTGCCGCGTACAATACAAGACATTCAAAAACTAATTCACTTTGCCACCGAACACGACATTACCCTGATTCCAAGGGCAGCCGGCACTTCCTTGGCAGGACAAGTGGTGGGCAACGGTATTGTAGTAGATATTTCTAAATACTTTGATAAAATCCTTGAAATCAATGCCCAAGAACATTGGGTACGGGTTCAGCCCGGCGTCATTCGTGATGATCTTAATTTTATTTTGAAACCCTACGGTTTGATGTTCGGCCCCGAAACCTCTACCGCCAATCGCGCCATGATCGGGGGCATGATTGGAAATAACTCCTGCGGGCTTCATTCCATCAGTTGGGGAACTACACGTGATCATCTGTTGGAAGTAAAAGCGCTGTTGAGCGATGGAAGTGAAATGATGTTTAGCCCCCTTGCCCCGCGCGGCGTACCGTCCAATGGGGGAACAAAAGGCTCGTCGGGATTTGCAATTCCGACGCGAGAGTATTCAGATTTGCAATCTGAGATTTATAGTGAAATTTTTGAAATTCTTTCCAACCCTGACAATCAGATTAAAATTCAGGAAAATTTCCCAAAAAAAACGGTCACTCGTCGTAATACAGGGTATGCCTTAGATGCCTTGCTGAAATCAGCTCCTTTTGGAGGTACAGAGGATTTCAATTTATCGAAACTCATTGCTGGCTCAGAAGGGACGCTTTGTTTTATCACCGAAGCCAAGTTGAATCTTTTACCGCTTCCTCCTGCTGAACTCGGGCTGATTTGTATCCATTGCAGTTCGCTTCACGAGTCGCTTTTAGCCAATGCCGTTGCTATGAAGTATCAACCGCTGGCGTCGGAATTGGTGGATAAATACATCATGGATTTTACCAAAGAACACAATGAATACCGTCACAACCGCTTTTTTATCGAAGGCGACCCGGCGGCCATGTTGATGGTGGAATTTGGGGCAGAAACCCGCGCCGAAGTGGAAGCGATGGCCGGCGCCGTTGTGACTGATTTGACAGCACAGGGATTGGGCTATGCTTATCCGTTATTGTTTGGTGACGAATCCAAAAAAGCGTGGGATGTGCGTAAGGCCGGTTTGGGATTGATACGAAATTTGCCGGGGGATACCCAGCCTGTTAATCTAATTGAAGACTGCGCCGTTGCCGTGGAGGATTTGCCCGAGTACATTGCTGATTTGGGCGAAGTTCTTCAAAAACATAATGTACATGCTTCCTACTACGCACACGCGGGAGCGGGCGAGTTGCACGTGGAGCCAATGGTCAACCTGAAAACTTCGGAAGGGAAAGCGAAATTTCGAGCCATTTTGGCGGATACAGCGGTGTTGCTGAAAAAATACAACGGCTCCCTCTCTGGCGAGCACGGCGATGGACGCCTGCGCGGCGAGTTTATTCCCTTTATGATGGGCGAAGAAGTCTATGCGTTGTTTCGGGAAGTGAAGAATCTCTTTGACCCCAAAGGCATATTCAATCGGGGGAAAATCGTGGATACACCACCCATGAACGAGTTTTTACGCTATCAACCCGACCAAGTCACGCTGAAAATTGACACCGTTTTTGATTTTTCCAATCAGGAAAGTATCCTGCGTTTGGCCGAAAAATGCAGCGGTTCCGGCGATTGCCGCAAAACACAGGTAACGGGCGGAACGATGTGTCCCAGCTACATGGCAACACGTCGCGAGCGCGACACAACTCGCGCTCGGGCAAATATGTTGCGCCATTTTTATACTGACTCTACGCCCGATGCATCAAATACGGAAGAAACCAAAGAGATTCTTGATTTGTGTTTATCGTGCAAAGGCTGCAAGTCGGAATGCCCGTCGAGTGTAGATATTTCTAAAATGAAAGCGGAGTTTTTACAAAGCTATTACGACAAAAACGGGGTTCCTTTTCGGTCGCGATTGATTGCTAATTTTTCCCAACAAATGCGCTTGGCGAGTTTGGTACCTTGGGGCTATAATTTGGTTTTCGGAAATGAATCGTTGCGTCGTATTGCCAACAAAGTCGTTGGTTTTCACCCCGACAGAACCATGCCGATGCTGCATAATACGACGCTACGGGCTTGGCACAAGCAAAGAAAACCTCACCCCAGCCCTCTCCTTTCTGGAGAGGGAGCTTTTACCCCTTCTCCTGAAAGGAGAGGGGGCAAGGGGGAGAGGTTATACCTGTTCTGCGATGAATTTACCAATTACAACGATGTAGAAATTGGTCAAAAAGCCATTCTTTTATTAGAAAAGCTGGGCTACGAAGTAATTATTCCCGAGCATACCGAAAGCGGTCGCACCTACCTTTCTAAAGGTTTGGTAAAAGAAGCAAAAAAGATTGCGATTCAAAATGTTGGACTACTGAAAGACTTAATTTCAGATGAAACTCCGCTCATTGGGATTGAACCTTCGGCTATCTTGACTTTCCGTGATGAATACCTTGATTTGGTACCTGCGGACCTTAAAATAGACGCCCTCCGATTATCAAAAAATGCCTTGCAGTTTGATGAATTCATTGCCCGCGAAATAGATACTAAAAGAATTCACAGTCCACAGTTTACAGTAGAACCTAAAACAATCAAGTTGCATGGACATTGCCACCAAAAAGCGTTGGCATCGCTTACGCCAACCAAAAAAATGTTGTCTCTGCCCTCCAATTATTCCGTGCAGTTGATTCCATCGGGTTGTTGCGGCATGGCGGGTTCGTTTGGGTACGAGCGCGAGCATTACGAACTTTCGATGCAGGTAGGTGAGTTGGTCCTTTTTCCGACGGTACGGCAACAGCCCGAAGACGTGATTATTGCAGCACCCGGTACCAGTTGCCGTCACCAAATCAAAGACGGAACGGGCCGCAAAGCCAAACACCCAATTGAGATTTTATGGGAAGCGTTGAAAAGTTAACTATCTGACAGCTAATTATTTATATACCTTGAGAGAGTTACTCAGCAATTGTAGATAAATGATTAAAAAAACCAATAATATCTTCATGGATTAACTCTTCATTCATATTAATAGCCACCTTCTCTCTATTTATCTTTAAATCATCTAAATCTTTTATGCGATGAAATAAAGAGTCTTTATTTTCAAATAATATTTTTTTTCCATTAACTGCTTGGAAAATATTTGCTTTTACATTCGTCCATGTAAAGCCTTTAGGTGGTGATGATGAAATACCTTGTTCAGAAAAAAAATCGGCAATTATCTCTCCATATTTATTATTAAAAAGGTCTAATTGATTAATATTTAGCGCATCTAAAACAGCATTTTCCCATGCTATAGGTACCAATAAGTAATTTTCTATATTTTTTCTTTTCCATTCTTTCAATACAGGATTATCGAGGGCTGGATTAAATGCTGTTTCATCATTATCATAATCAAATAACATCACTCGGTGAACTTTAGGGTTTATTTGTTTTAAAGCATCAAAGTGAGCATCTGCTCTCCTTTTCATGTCAATCTTTGTTACCCCTCCAAGTATATAAACACAAAATTTATTAAAAACTTCAGTTTTCCCCAAGTTAGCAGCCCAAGCTAAAAGCAATCGCTCATCGTCCTCCCCTTCCAAATAAAGAATATAAGGCGACTGTTCCGTTCGAATAATAACTCTATTATCCACTTCACTCATTGCTTTTATAACAGTCTCAGTTGATTGCACTCGTTTTAGCTGCCCAGATAGCATTGAAATAATAGAATTTACCTCAGTACCTTTAATAAATTCTGGGTGTAGGACAAGTTTGTCATGCTGCCATTTTTATTTGACTGACTAATTTGCCCCACTCATCATTTTTTAACGCAATTCTTAGATTGACTACTTGTTGAGCACCTTTTAGCGTCCAC
>NZ_JAIXST010000051.1 GCF_027484545.1 Runella sp.
CCCGTTTTCATGGATTTTACCATTTCTTCGGTCACCAGAATGGGCGCTTTTTTCCCCATCACCAAAGCCGTCGTAATCACGATATCAGCGTCTTTGATGCGTTGTTTGATCAGGTCCTGCTGTTTCTGCAAAAACTCCGCTGACACCTCTTTGGCGTAGCCGCCTTCCGATTTGTTGGCTTCCATGCCTTCCACGCTCAAAAACTTACCACCCAATGACTCCACCTGTTCTTTGGTTTCGGGACGCACATCGCTCACTTCCACTACCGCGCCGAGGCGTTTGGCGGTCGCAATTGCCTGCAAACCCGCTACCCCGGCGCCAAAAATCAGCACTTTGGAGGGTTTGATGGTACCGGCTGCAGTCATCATCAGCGGGAAAATCTTACCGAGGGCATTGGCTCCAAGTAATACCGCTTTGTAGCCTGCCAAGTTGGCCTGCGAACTGAGCGCATCCATGCTTTGGGCTTTGGTGGTACGGGGAACCGCATCCATACTGAAGGCCGAAATCTTCTTCTGATTAAAGGCTTTGACCAGGTCGGGTTGTGTGTAGGCGTACAAAAACGAAATGCTCACGGCACCTTCCCGCATGAGAGCAACTTCTTCGATAGTGGGGGCATTCACTTTCAACACAACATCGGCATCGGCCAGCAGGGTTTTGGTATCGGCGGCAATTTGCGCCCCTGCGCTTTCGTAAGCTGAATCAAGAAGAGAAGAATTTTCGCCCGCGCCACTTTCGATGGAACACGTAAAACCTGCTTTGAGAAGAGATTTGACAATGTCAGGTGTGATGGAAACCCGCTTTTCGTAGGCTTTGGTTTCCTTTAAAATCGCAATTTTCAAAATCAAGTTTGTTTTTAAGAATAAAGTGCCAAAATATAGGACATAAGTCACTTAAACAACACATCTATCCTGTTTTTAGCAAATTTGTGTAGTAATTTTTTTCATTCCATGACTTTATTTTTTGCTTAGTAACGATCAAAAAATAACATAACCATTTTTTACCCGCAGATATCGGAGATTTTAAATCGCTGATTTGCGCCGATTCTGCGAAAATCAGCACTGTATTTTAAGTTGTAATAGATAACTACCAGCTTATTCTAAGGCAGAAAAATTAACAAATAACGATTAACCGATAACAATTAACGGTGCTTCAGCACATCAAAATATGGCATTAGAACAAACATGGCGGTGGTTTGGCCCCAATGACCCCGTCAGCCTGTCGGACGTACGACAAGCTGGCGCAACGGGCATCGTCAACGCCCTGCACCAAATTCCCAATGGACAGGTTTGGACAACCAACGAAATCCGAAATCGAAAATCCAAAATCGAAAATGCTGGACTGACTTGGTCGGTGGTAGAAAGTGTTCCCGTTCACGAAGACATCAAAAAAGCCTCGGGGAATTTCAAACAATACATCGAAAATTACAAAGAATCGTTGACCAATCTGGCAGCCTGCGGCATTGATACGGTTTGTTACAACTTTATGCCCATTTTGGACTGGACCCGCACCGACTTGGACGCGCCCATGCCCGATGGCTCTACGGGACTGCGGTTTGATTTCAACGAATTTGCGGCTTTTGAACTCTACATTTTGCAACGAAAAGGAGCCGAAGCGCACTATACCGAAACCCAACAGAAAAAAGCCAAGGCCTGGATAGACCAAGCAACGGAAGCTGATACCAAACGCTTGGTTCGGAATATCATTGCGGGTTTGCCCGGCTCGGAAGAAAGCTATACAGTAGAGCAGTTTCGGGACGTTTTGGACACTTACAAATATGTAGGTGACAAAGAACTTCGAGCAAATCTGTATGCTTTTCTGCGGGAAATTGTCCCCGTAGCGCAGGATGCCGGTATTCGACTTTCCATTCACCCCGACGACCCGCCGTATCCAATCTTAGGATTGCCGCGTGTGGTCAGCACCGAAGCCGACGCCAAACAACTATTGGCCGCGGCCGACTTATCGGCCAACGGTCTGTGTTTCTGCACGGGAAGTTACGGCGTACGGGCGGATAACGACTTGGTAGGTATGGTCGAGCGCCTCGGCGACCGCATTCATTTCATCCACCTCCGCGCTACGCAGCGCGACGAAGAAGGCAACTTCCACGAGGCCAACCACCTCGAAGGAAACGTGGATATGTACGGCGTGATGAAGGCGTTGTTGCTGGAACAAAAAAGAAGAAAAGAACAAGGACGTACCGATTTGAAAATGCCGTTCCGTCCCGACCACGGCCATAAAATGCTCGACGACCTCAACGCTGCAAAAAAAACCAACCCTGGCTACACGGCCATCGGTCGCTTACGCGGACTGGCGGAGTTAAGAGGGTTGGAAATGGGGATAGAGCGGAGTTTGTAATAAAACAATGGTGGAATAACGTTCGTACATTCCACCATTGTTCACAAGGATTTACAGAATATACTGACTCAAATCACGATTTTTGACCAAACTTGCCAGACGTTCCTGCACCAATTCTTTGGTGACGACGACGTGAGAATTGGCCTGAATAACGTTGGGAATATCAAACATAAACTCGTTGAGCAAGGTACTCATCACGGTCTGCAAACGGCGCGCGCCGATGTTTTCTACTTCTGAATTGATGGTGAAGGCCAACTTAGCGATTTCGCGCAGGGCATCGTCCTGAAAAGAAAGTTCTACGTCTTCGGCCTGCATCATGGCGCTGTACTGACGGGTCAGTGAGTTGCGGGGCTCTTTCAAAATCCGATAAAAATCATCTTCGGTCAGGCTTTGCAACTCTACCCGAATCGGGAAACGTCCCTGTAATTCAGGGATTAAATCGGAAGGTTTGGATACGTGAAATGCTCCGGCGGCGACAAACAAAATGTGGTCGGTTTTGATGGGTCCGTATTTGGTATTAACCGTTGAACCTTCCACAATCGGCAACAAATCGCGCTGTACGCCTTCACGACTTACGTCCGGACCACCGCCTTTACCGTTTGAATTGGCAATTTTATCAATTTCGTCAATGAAAATAATCCCTAAGTCCTCCGCTTTCAGAATCGCTTCCTCTTTGACCTCATCCATGTCAATGAGTTTGGCGGCTTCTTCTTCTAACAGGATTTTACGGGCGTCGGCAATGGTGAGCTTGCGTTTTTTATTACGCTTGGGTATCATATTACCGAGCATTTCCTGCAAATTCATCATCGAAACGTCGTCAATCGGCCCGCCCATCACTCCAATATTAGGCGCAGATGACGATTGCATGTCTATTTCAATTTTACGGGTTTCCAATTCTCCGGCCCGTAATTTTTCCCGAAAACGTCCTCGTGTACGTTCATTCAATTCTTGGTCGGGCATTGACGAAATGGGAGGATTGACACTATCATTATCGTCCACAATTTCAAAACCTACATTGGGTCGGCTAAAATTCACCGAGTTATTATTATTATTATACATCGGCGGAATCAGCACGTCCAAAATAATGTCTTCAACTATATCCTGTGCTTTTTGCTTTACGGCTTCTTTTTTGGCCGTTTTGACCATATTTACCGCCTGCTCGACCAAATCGCGCACCATGCTTTCCACATCACGACCTACGTAGCCTACTTCCGTAAACTTCGAGGCTTCCACTTTTATAAAAGGCGCATCCGCAATTTTAGCCAAGCGGCGGGCAATTTCGGTTTTACCAACCCCCGTCGCACCGATGAGCAAAATATTATTGGGAATGATTTCTTTCTGCATTTCGGGCGTGCTGTTCATCCGCCGCCAGCGGTTACGGAGGGCTATTGCCACATTTCGTTTGGCATCGTGCTGACCAACGATGTATTTGTCCAATTCTGCGACGATTTCGCGCGGAGTGAGTTTATCTAATTTTGAAGACATTGTTTAATTCAACAATTTGAAAGTGTATTAATTTGAAAATGCAGTAAGACCATATTTTTTGCAAAACAAATGTAGAAACGTTGGCAATTTCAAATTTGACCTCTATTTTTGTACAAATTTGATAAACGAATCTTGAAGATGAAACGTAACTTTTTGAAAATAAGTGCTTTGTTGCTGGCTGTTTCTTTAGCCTCCTGTAAGTATCAAAAGAACAATACCATTGACCAAAATGATGTACGGACGGGCGATGAGTACGTTTACGGCGTACATCCTGACTCAGCCGCTCGTCAGACCAAGATTAGATATACGGCTAAACCGGAATTGGAACAAAGAACTACTGCAATTCGCGAAAAACTTTTCGGAGCAGCTACTGCGGAAACTACCGCTCCCGCAGCAGCCGTTGCTGCACCGGCTGCCGCTGACTCAGCTGCCACTAAGTAAGCCTTACTTATTTGATATAAATACGAAGCGACGTTTGCCTAAGCGTCGCTTCTTTTGTTTACTTAAACTCCTATTCCCATGAAAAAATCAGTTTATATCCTGCTTATCGTTCTCCTTTACGGCGGAAAATCAGTAGCTCAAAAAACAGAAGAGCCTCTCGTAAGAGTACCTATCCAACAACTCTTTGATGGCATGAAAAAGAGCGATTCTACCTTGGTACGTCAATCATTAGCGGTAGGTGCACGCCTTGAAACAGTCTCCAAAAATAATTCAGGCGAAGTTTTCGTACGTTCTGATTCATTTGAAGGATTTATAAAAAACATCGGCAAATCGACTGCTGGTGATTTGGACGAACGCCTAACCGCCATAGACATTCGCATTGACGGTGACATGGCCACCGCTTGGACTCCCTACAAGTTTTATTTAAAAGGCAATTTCAGCCACTGCGGCATCAATGCGTTTCAATTGGTAAAAACTGCTGCGGGTTGGAAAATCTGGAGTATCATTGATACCCGCCGCAAAGAAGGCTGTGAATGATTTGCGATTTTCAATTGCCGATTTATGGCACTTCATACTAACTATTTATCAATATTGTTGCCGATAATTCGTCATTTATCAGCTATTTAAAAAATCGACAATTGGCAATCGAAAATGCCGAAATTCTACCCATGCGTTACGTCGGAGACATTACCAGTACAGACAACTACAAAATTGCCCTTTACACTTGGAATGGCAAGTACATTGTCAAAATAGAAGCAGGCTTGTACGAACAAACTTATAAAGTCAGTGAAATGGATTTTTTAGGCGATGAAGCCGACATTCGTAAGCTGTTTACAGACGACGCTTTCCTGAAAACCATCTTTGCACGGTTTAATCAAATGCACGTTGATTTTCAGGAAGCAATCGAACGGAATGAGTAACCTCACTTCAACTCACCAGGAATAACAGTTACATTCTTCGCCAAATTATTCCGTAAAACCGTTACCTCGCTTCGCTTCCCAATGGAATCTTCGGTAAGCAATTTATGTAGATCATCAACCGAACCCACCGCCTTCCCTTCAAAGCCTACGATAATATCTCCGGCTCTGAATTCAGAGTTGTAAGACACGCCGTCGGCTTCTACGCTTACGATATAAATTCCCGTTTTGGTTTGTAGTTGGTTGTATTGAACAATGCGGTCGGTAAGGTTGAGAAGTTGCCCTGCGATTCCCAAGTAGCCTCTGCGCACACGTCCTTTCATAATTAATTGTCCCGCTACCTGAGCCGTAATATTGGAGGAAACCGCAAAACAAAGTCCCTGTGCGGGTAAGATAACCGCCGTATTCACGCCAATTACTTCTCCGTGAGAATTGACTAAGGGGCCGCCTGAATTGCCGGGGTTGAGCGAAGCATCCGTTTGAATCACATCATCAATCAAACGCCCTGATTCTGAACGAAGTGACCGACCCAATGCACTGATAACACCCGCTGTAACGGTATATTGAAAGCCGTAAGGATTCCCAATGGCAATGGCAATTTGACCCACTTGCAGGTTCTTGGAATTGCCAAAAGAAACGGCTCGCAAGGCATCACCGTAGATTTTGAGCACGGCAATGTCGGTGGCCGGGTCGCAACCTACGATTTGGGCTTCAAATTCGCGCCCGTCCTGAAGTAAGGCCGAAATTTTAGTGGCACCGGCTACGACGTGGTTGTTGGTAATGACAAATCCATCCGATGAAATGACAAACCCCGAGCCCGTTCCCTGGCCATCGTTAGGGTTACGAGTACGAGTGTCTTTTTTGCCGCTCACTTTGATTTGAACGACCGAGTTGCTGACTTTTTTAGCTACATTTACCACCGTTTGGGAGTAAGAATCGAGTAAAGGTGCGTCATTTTGAAAGACCGGCTCACTACCCTCGGCAGTGTCCGTGTTGGAAGTAATGTAAGTGACCATGGCGTTTTTTGAGAATGAAAAAAATGGAGTGTTTCAATCCCTGTACCAAGTTAAAAAAGAAGACATTTTGACAGATTATGACCTTTGAACAATACCTAATCATCAAAAAAATAGACATAAAGGCATTTCGCCAACACGAAGCCGAGCGTTTTCACGAATGGGAAACGCTTTATGCGCAACTGCATCCCGAAAGTTTCACCGCACAAAAGAAGTTTTTGATCAATGACCTGCGCAGAAAGTATCTGTTAAAAAGCGGTGAATAGAAGGTTAGAATAAAGGCTTTTGTGATTTATAGAATAGTAAATCATAAAATTAATTATGAGACTTTTTCCGCTCTTTATTTGTCATCTCTGTTTTCTGTTTTTATTAGTTCCTTTGGCTTTTTCTCAACAAAAACCCAACATCGTCATGATTTTGGTGGACGACATGGGTTGGGGTGAAGTTGGCGTATACGGTTCAAAATATTGTCAAACGCCTCATTTGGACAACCTTGCCAAACAGGGGATGAGGTTTACAAATTTTTACGCCAATTCAACCGTCTGTTCGCCTACCCGGGCCGCCCTCATGACCGGGCGCTACCCCGATTTGGTGGGTGTTCCAGGTGTGATTCGGGGCAATGCTGAAAACAGTTGGGGGTACTTTTCTCCTAAAGTCGTAACACTTCCTCAGGTATTGAAAACGGCTGGCTATCAGACCGCAATGGTCGGAAAATGGCACTTGGGCCTGGAGCCCGAAAACCACCCCAACCGGCGAGGTTTTGCGCATTTTCACGGTTTTCTGGAAGATATGATGGATGATTATTACACGCACCTGCGAGAAGGCAAAAACTGGATGAGGCTCAACGGGCAGGTCATCAACCCTCAAGGCCACGCCACCGATTTATTCACCCAATGGGCCATTGATTACCTGAATATCCAAAAGAAAAACCCCAAACCTTTCTTTTTATATCTGGCGTACAATGCGCCTCATTTTCCCGTTCAGCCACCCCAGGAATGGTTGGAGAAAGTAAAAAAACGCAACCCGAATTTATCCGAAAAACGGGCCAAACTCACCGCTTTAATTGAGCATTTAGATGAAAGTATCGGCAAAGTAATGGAAGTGTTACGCCAAAATGGACAAGCTGAAAATACGCTTATTGTTTTCAGCAGCGACAACGGTGGCTTACTGTCAGACGAAGCCGATAACGGCATTTGGAAAGGAGGCAAACAGACAATGTACGAAGGAGGAATCAGGGTGCCGACCATCGCCGTTTGGAAGAATAAAATCAACGCCGACACGAAAACTGATTTTCGAGTGCTTACCATGGATTTACTTCCCACTTTTTGTGAAGTGGCAGGTGCGAAAATCCCTCAATTCGTAGACGGGCATTCTTTTTTATCCGTGTTGAAAGGAGAACCAAAAATAACCTTGGATAGACCCACTTTCTGGGTACGGCGGGAAGGTGGTGCGTATGGCGGGCAAGAGTACTACGCTTTGCGGGACGAAAATTGGAAACTCCTGCAAAACACACCTTTCGAGCCGTTTCAACTCTTCGATATGTCCAAAGACTCGCTCGAAACAATGGATGTCAGAAAGACCAATAAGGCAATTTATGAAGCGTTGGAAAAAAAGCTGAGGGGTCATATTCAAAAAGCGGGTGCCATAAACTGGCAAAAATAGCAGGCTTAATCTAATCGGATTGTTTAAGTAAAAGCGTCTTTTATTACGCTTATTATCGGGATGCCATATCATTTGTTTCTACCATGTTCAAAAAATTCTTCCTCTTTTGCATAACGGCTACGGCCGGCATTATCGCTTTGACTGGATTTAATCCGTCCAAAAGCACAAAAAGTGTTGCCACTTCCACAAAAAACGTCATCTTCATTCTGGCTGATGATCATCGTTATGATGCGATGGGTTTTATGCAAAAATTTTCAGGCTTGCAAACGCCCAATCTGGATAAAATGGCCGCCACAGGAGCGCATATACAAAACGCTTTTGTGAGTACTGCTCTTTGTTCACCAAGTCGGGCCAGTATTTTGTCAGGGCAATACGCGCATACCCATCAGGTAGTTGATAATTTTGCTCCGCTTCCACCCAAGACCAAATTTTTTCCATCTTACCTCCAAAAAGCAGGGTATAAAACCGCTTTCTTGGGAAAATGGCACATGGGCAATGCCGATGATTCACCACAACCTGGCTTTGATTATTGGCTGAGTTTTAAAGGACAGGGGCAGTACTACAACCCCACGTTCAACATCAATGGGAAACAGGTTGCCCACAAAGATGGCTATACGACCGACTTGCTGACCGACTACGCCATTGAGTGGATGGGCAAACAGGATAAAAATAAACCCTTCTTTTTATACCTCTCTCACAAGGCCGTTCACGCAGATTTTCAACCAGCCAAACGTCACGCGGGTGTGTACAAAGACATGCCGATTCAGTATCCCGCGTCCATGTATCTAACTAAAAGCGATACCAGCAAAATTTGGGGAACAAATACCAAAGACCCCGAAACAGGAGCGCTGAAAACCAACATGAAGGACATGCCTAACTGGGTGAAGCAACAGCGTTACAGTTGGCACGGAGTAGATTATTTGTACCATGGCAGCATCAGTTTTAATGATTTCTATCGCCAATATTGCGAGACACTTTTGGGTGTAGATGAAAGTGTAGGGCGAGTCATGAAATACCTCGAAGACAATGGGCTGGCAGAAAACACACTCGTTATTTACATGGGAGACAACGGCTTCAGTTTTGGCGAAAGAGGACTAATTGACAAACGCCATGCTTACGAAGAGTCGATGCGCGTGCCAATGTTGATCAGCTGTCCTTCGGTCATAAAACCCAAAACCAAGCTAACTAACGTCATTCAAAACATTGACATTGCGCCTACTATTCTGGCGTATGCAGGAGTATCTACTCCCGCTCAAATGCAGGGAAAATCGTTTTTGCCTTTGTTGAAAGGCCAGAAAACAGAATGGAAAGACCGTGCTTTTTATGAGTATTATTGGGAGTATGATTTCCCGCAAACACCGACGATGTTTGCCGTACGAACCAATCGTTACAAATACATTTTCAACCACGGGGTGTGGGATGCCAACGAACTGTATGATTTACAGAATGATCCTCAGGAAGTAAATAATCTCATTAGAAGTCCTCAACATCAAACCATTGCCAAAGACCTGCGCGACCAAGTATGGGGGTGGTTAGAAAGTACCAACGGATTGCAAATACCGCTCAAGCGCATTCAGCAAAAGCGGAATGATCATTGGTATAAAGGTAATTATTGAGATTCTGAAGTCCTTGGTGGTTCCTAAGGCTATTCTATTAGTTGCCACTGCCTAAAGGCAGTGGCAACTTGATTAGAAGAGGGCATCAATAAGGGGAGGGCTTTAGCCCTTTACCCATGCTCAAAAGGGTATTTTGCCATGAATTCATCATACTCTTCCTGGAAGGTTTTCTTTGTATGATGTTCTTCCTGATTTGAGATATAGCGATTGACCACCTCAAAATGCGATTGGCTTACCGAAACCGCAAAATACTCGTCTTGCCAACCAAATTTTTCGCTCCATTGCAGATTTCTATTTGCCCAAAACGATGATTCACCCTTGATAAGATTCATTAAGGTGGCAATATTTTGGTCGGACGACATCGAAATAAGACAATGAAGATGCTCTTTCCAGCCGTTTACATTCAAGACATAGATATTTTTGGTAGGTGCATAAAGCCGAATATGCTCACATATAGCTTCTTTATTGGCTTTGTTCATGAGCGGTTTGCGGTCTTTTGTTGCCCAAACTGCATGAATCAATATTCTGGTAAAAGGCATTGTTTCGAGAACCATTAAAGGGCTAAAGCCCTACATTTTGATGATTATATTTTTCTTGTCCCTGCCCTAAAGGACAGGGCAATTAACTCTAAAGGACAGGGCAATTAACTCTAAAGGACAGGGCAACTAACCCTAAAGGGCAGGGCAACTAACCCTAAAGGGCAGTGTAATTAGCTTAAATTTCCTGTGGGGACATTACTTCTTTTTACTCGCCTTCCCTACCTCAAACAAATATTTTTTGAGGCGTTCTTCAACTTCAGAAGCAGAAATATTACTGAAAATAGAGCCTTCAATGGCTAAGGAGATACGGCCTGTTTCTTCCGAAACGACGATTACAGCGGCATCGGTGACTTCACTCATGCCCAAGGCGGCACGGTGACGAAAACCCAGATTGCCAAAATCATCGCTGTCGGAGACGGGCAAAATACAACGGGCTGCTTTAATGCGCCCGTCAGCTACAATGACGCCCCCGTCGTTCATGGGGCTGTACTGATTAAAAAGTGAAAGAAAGAGGCGTTTGGAAAGGACACTGTCCACTTCTTCGCCTGTTTGAAGGTATTTATCTAATTCATCATTCTTTTTCAGGACAAGCAGGCCACCCGTAAACTCCGACGACATGGCTCGTACGGCTTCAATAATAGGCTTGATTTCGTTGATTTTTTCGGTAGGTGTGGTTTGCCGAAAGAAACGTCCGAGCAGACGATTGTTGGCAAAAGCGGTAGATTTTCCGACAAATAACAGAAAACGACGAATCTCCTGTTGGAAGATAACAATGAGTGCAATGGCTCCTACCCCCATGAAATATTCGAGGATTTTGGTGAGCAACTCGAGCCCTATTGCTCTGACAATGAGATAAAAAAGATAAAGCAGCAGGTATCCCGAAAACACGCGACTTGCCAGACTTCCCCGTACTAAATAATAAATCTGATACAACAAAAAGGCCACTAAAAGGATGTCCAACACGTCCACCCATTCGATGTCTAAAAAACCAATATGGAATACGAACATACTATTAATTTTTATCGGTTAACGGCACTGTTCCACTCAACAAGATTACGACTCATCGACTTCTTTTTTGGCGTTGAAGTATCCCCGCACCACAGTAATGGTAGTAATCCCGAGAAAGAAAATGATAATGTATTGTACATAATTAATAATCCACGGAAATTTTTCGCCAAAATAATATCCCCCGCCCGTCAATCCAAAAATCCAAAGTGCTCCTCCCAATACGTTATACACCATAAAACCTACCCAACGCATTTTGACCAAACCTGCCAAAATCGGTGCGAAGGTGCGAACTACGGGTAAAAAACGGCTAATCACCAAGGTACGGCTGCCGTATTTATCAAAATACTTGCGCGTAGTTTCGATGTGTTGCTTCTTAAAAAACAGAGAATCAGGGCGGTTTTGAATACGATCACCAAAAAAACGACCCGTTAAGTAGCCCGTCAATGAACCCACAACTGCCGCCCCAAAAAGACACCCTAAGAGGAGAAGAATAGGTACATTCAAAATTTTTAAGGCACAAAACACTCCTGCCAAAAACACTAAGTAATCTCCCGGGAGGAAAAAGGCAAAAAACAGACCATTTTCGGCAAAAATGATGAGTGTTATCAGTACCAGTCCTCCCGTGCGGATAATTTCTTCGGAGTTAAGCAGGTATTGGAAAAAGTCAGCGATTGAATCCATGTTCAAAATTACATAACTTATACGTCACGGGAAAATTATAATAAGACTTTCCTTGAGGTCGTTTATGGGGATATAAACAACGGCTCAAAATATCAAGCCGAATAAAGATAAATTTAGGCCTACTCACTCAATTCTAACCAGCGCATTTCTTTCTCTTCCAGCTCGGCATTCAGGCGTTCAATTTCCTTTGCCCACTTGGTAATCTCTTCGTGTGACTCACTGCCCACATTCAATTTTTGGATAAAGCCCGCTTTTTTCACCTCCAATTTGGCCATATCGGCTTCTAAGTTTTCCAATTCCTTCTGCTCTTTAAAACTGAGTTTACGTTTTGAAGTTGCGACAGGAGTTGGTACAGTTGTGCTCGCAGGTATATTCTGAGCCGTAGATTGCTTTCCATTTCCGGCATTGGATTCTTTATTTTCAGCCAAAAAATTGCGGTAGTCCGTATAGTTGCCCGGAAAGTCACGGATATGCCCATTGTCTTCAAACACAAACAAGTGATCCACCAGTCGGTCGAGGAAATAACGGTCGTGGGATACAATCAGCAAACAGCCGGGAAAATTCATTAAAAATTCTTCCAGTACATTGAGTGTAGTAATGTCAAGGTCGTTGGTTGGCTCATCCAGAATCAGGAAGTTAGGCTCTTCCATCATTACGCGCAAAAGTTGCAGGCGACGTTTTTCACCCCCACTGAGTTTTTCGATGAGTGTTCCCTGTTTATGTGGAGGAAACAAAAAGGCCTGCAAATACTGAGAAGCCGTCACGGTTTGCCCCGTACCAAGTCGAATCACTTCGGCTACGTCTTTCACCCAATCCACAACCCGTTGCCCGTCTCGGTATTGCAAATCACTTTGTTGGTAATACCCAAACTGCACCGTATCGCCGCGTACTACCTGACCGTTATCAGGACGAAGCTCACCCGTAATCATGTTGAGCAACGTAGATTTTCCTGCTCCATTTTTACCGACAATCCCGATTCGGTCGCCTTTTTTGAAGGTATAGAGAAAGTTATCAATGATGGTTTTATCCCCAAAACGCTTGCCCACGCTGTTCAATTCCACGATTTTACTTCCCAACCGCGTCATTTTGATATTCAACGCCATTTGGTTGTCGTACTTACGTTGTTGGGCCTTTTCCTTTGTATCTTCAAACGCATCGACCCGATACTTGGCTTTCGTTCCCCGCGCTTTGGGTTGGCGACGAATCCAATCCAACTCTTTGCGATACAGGTTGCGGGCTTTGTCTATTTCGGAAGCTTCGTTGGCTTCACGGTCGGCTTTCTTCTCCAGAAAATAGGCGTAATTGCCTTTGTAGGTAAAAAGCGTGCCATTGTCCAACTCCACAATGGTATTACAGACCGTATCCAAAAAATACCGGTCGTGGGTAACGAGTAAAAGAGTCGTATTCTGAGTATTGAGGTAGTTTTCAAGCCATTCCACCATACTCAAATCCAAGTGGTTGGTCGGCTCATCCAAAATCACCAAATCTGGGCTTTCGATAAGCACTTTCGCCAAAGCGACCCGCTTGCGCTGCCCACCTGACAGCGTGCCGATTTTCGCATCTACGTCGTAGAGCCCCAGTTTTCCCAAAATTTCTTTAACGCGGGCTTCAAAGTCCCATGCTTCGAGTGAATCAACCAATTCAATGGCGTTAGAAAGGGCATCATTATCGCCCGAAAGTAAAGCCCTTTCGTATTCCTTCACGGCAGCTGCTACGGGATTTTTTCCCGCAAAAAGCACCTCAATGATAGGAAGTTCATGGTCAAAATCAGGTGCTTGGTCCAAATACCCGACCCGAATTTCTTTTCGGGTACTCACGGTACCTTCATCGGGCGGAGTAAGCCCTGCCAAAATTGTCATCAGGGTTGTTTTTCCCGTACCGTTGGCTCCAATCAACGCGACTTTGTCGCCGCGACTCAACCCTAATGTGATGCCTTTAAACAACCATTTATCGCCAAAGGACTTGGATATATTCTCTGCTGAAAGATAATTCATACCGCAAAGGTAGCGGTCTTTGCGGAAGGAGACGCTAAACTGCCGCCGAAAATGAAAGTAAACCCAAACTACAAGGGCAAATGGCAGCGTTTTTCTTGAAACGAAAAAGGTTTTTATTAAGAATTAATGAATGCTAAGGACAGTTACTTTTCTGAAACGCATCTCGTAAATTAATGTATGATTCGGCATCATCGCATTTGTAATTAATATACTTATTGTAAGCTTCTATGACTTTTTGACAATTTGCCGCATTTGGACTGGCGGAGTAAATATTCTTTGCGGCATCTATGTCTGAGGATAATGTCTTACATTTTTCTTCTACATCTTCTTCATTACATCCATTAAACAGAAGAAATAGGCTGATGAGAAGCAAAAAATTCAAAATTCTGCTTTTTACGTTTTTCATTTCGATAGTTAGTTACGTGAAAGTTTTATTTGTCAGCACAAATTTCCACTTGAGCTTTCACTCATAAAATCGTTACTTCTAACTATTTCCCGTTCCCTGCGTTCTGCGGAATTTTGACAAAACAAACGTTAAAACTCAGAATCATGAAAAAGCAAGTTCTAATTTGGATGGGTAGTTTGCTGCTTTGCGGAGCCATGGCACAGGCACAATTATTGGTCAATCGCACTTTGGTGAAATTCAACGTATCGGGAGCGATCTTCAAAAATTACACGGCACAGTATGAGCGGATCATTTCCAAAAACAGCTCCATTACCTTTAGTGCAGGGGTGTCGCTCAATGCCCCGTTGCCCTTCAAACAAGCTTTAATGGACCGTTTCAGCGACAATGTCGACGCTGTCCGTGCCATCAATACCACTCTTTTTACCAAATATGTGGGCACATTAGAGTATCGTTTTTATTTGGCAGGTCATGCACCAACGGGCTGGTATCTCGCTCCTTTTGTGCGTTATATCAACATGACGATTGACCAAGATTACACGTATACGGATAAAAAGGGGGTTTTGCACCGTCCCAACCTCAAAGCGCAATTCAACGCAGGAGGAGCGGGAGTTTTACTGGGTTATCAATGGATGTTTGGAAAACGGATTGGGCTTGATTTGTGGCTGTTGGGACCGTTTTACGGCACCAACGTCAAAGCCGATTTTGTGGGGAATGACCCCTTGTGGCAACAACTCACCGCCGAAGACATTCAAAACATTCGGCGCGATATTACGAGTACCAAACTGCCGGGTTATACAGCAGTGGATAAGATTAATCTGCCTACTATTGAAGCCGTTTTGGAAGGTCCTTATTATGGTGTTCGGGCGTTTGGACTAGCGCTGTCGTATCGGTTTTAACCTCATCCCCAACGGCAGCGGCCGACCGCCCTTCTCCTTTCTGGAGAAGGGCTTAAAAGTACTTGCAAGTGAGGTGCGCGTTTGTGATGCGCACCATTTTTTATACAATTCCCTGTTCCTGCGCAAAATGCAACAGGCCAATTGGGGTATCAATTCCCGTTTTTCGAGCGATGTTGCGGCGGTGGGCATTGATGGTAAACTCACTTACGGTAAGTTGTTCGCTTATTTGTTTGGTAGTTTTTCCCTGTGCTATCAGTCGCACAATCTCAATCTCACGTGGCGTCAGTTGGTATTTATGCGTAAAATCATCCGAAAGAGATTCTGACGGAACGGTATTTTTTTGTATTTTGGGAAACCACGTTTGTCCCATTGCCACGGCCTGTACGACGGTTTTGAGATGAACAGCGGTAGAGGTTTTGAGTAAATACCCTTCTGCACCCAGCGCTTGGGCTTCTCTTATGAAATGGGGATGGTCATAACTCGTAAAGACAATGACTTTTACGTTGGGAAAGTCTTTATGAATGATTTTCAATGCCGACAGGCCGTCTACTTTGGGCATATTCAAATCCAGCAGCAATAAATCTACCGAATTTTTATGCAAATAATCAATCACTTGGTGACCATTACTCAACGGTGGTAAAACTTGAATATCAGGCAATTCACTCAATATCCTGAATAAACCGTCAAGTAACAAGGGGTGATCGTCGGCTAAGAGTAAACGCATGGCAGTCAAAATGGTAAGTAGAACAATAAACAAATCTCGCACTCTCGATTTTACTGAAAAATCGTTAGTCCTAACTATTCTAATGGTGGTGAAAGTCGGTCTATCACTACCAATGTCCCTCCTTCAGCAGCGCTGCTGATTTCGATTTCACCATTCAGATAAGTCACTTTTGCCTGAATGGAACTCAGCCCTTTCCCCGGTTCATTCTTATTTTCAGAAATGCCGATTCCATTGTCTTCCACCATGATGGATACGTAATTTTCGTGTTCAACCACCTCGACTGTTGCCTGTGTTGCCTGAGCGTGTTTAACAGTATTTTGAAGCAATTCCTGAATAATTCGGTACACTTCGTTTAGAAAAGAAAGCGAATAACGATGTTTGTCTTCAAAACCAACTATAATTATTTCTAATTGTAATTTTTCGGAAATATTTACGGTTTTGGACAAATCTTCGAGAGCATGTCGCAAACCGTAACGTTCTATCAGCAAGGGCGTAAGGCGGTGACTAATATTACGAATCGTGCTGCTCACATTTCCTAAGACTTCGTGCGCTTTCAGCAATTTTGGCTCACTTTGTTGATCGGAAAGTCCTTTTTCTAAGGCCGACGATACATTCAAAGAAACCAACGCAAGCGAAGCATTGACGTCATCGTGCAATTGATCAGCTATCTTTCGGCGTTCACTTTCTTCGGCTTCCAACACACCCCGCATCAAATCAATGTGACGTTGTTTTTCAAGTTGTTCCAACTCATTTTGCTTCAACGCCATCGCCTGACGATTTCGCACCTGACGATTTCGCAGATACAATAATAAAAAGACAATGGCCAAAGCCGCCAAACTCACCAAGGCTCCGTACAACAATCGTTCGCGCTGAATTTGCCGTTCCTGAGCCGCTTTTTCTTCATTCAACCGAATTACCTGTTGCTCTTTTTCGCGTAACCCCACTTTAGCCAATACTTGTTGAATGGCACGGTAACGATTCAAATTGGTCAGCGAATCCTTAATGGTATAATAGGTTTGTAACGATTGAATTTGTCTTGGCAAATTGTTTTGTGCCTTTTGCAACTCGGCCAAATATTCGTAATAATACAGTCCTGTTGCGGAATAAGGGGTATTTTTGGCCAGCGAATCAAATTTTTGCAGGATTTTTTGTGCTTTTTCATAAGCCCCGTTCAGCGTCAGTGCGTGCGCATAATACATATCGGGAGGCACAAAATAAAAGGCGGCGGTATACCCTTTATTTAACGCCTGCTCGTGATAGCTCAATGCCTTTTGGGGCTGTTTATCATGTTCGGCGATGAGACCGGCTGTCGTAAAATAATTGGGGAAGGGAATATCTTTTTCAGCTACCTGAAGCAATTCGCGAATCTGTTTTAGGTATGCTTTTGCTTGGGTAAACTCTCCAATGGTTGCTTTGGCAAATGCCATTTGCGTCATAAAAATGGGTGTTTGCGCAGGGACCAAGTTGGGCTTTATCACTACCTCATCTACCAAATCTGCAAATTTGTTAGCATTAGTATAGTCGGCCAAAATTAGATTTTGCTGGAGCATATAGAAATAAACGCTCGGTATGGGGTTGCGAAACCAAAAATTGCTGCGCTCATAAAAACGCGGGCGATGGGCGAGCGTAGAGTCTTTGGCCAACTTAAGCAAGGCTTCCGCTTCGGCTACTTGCTGCGCCGGATTATCTTCTAAAAAATTGACTACGAAGTTATAACGCGCCGTAAATTCGGCATTTTTATTTTTAAGTCCTTCGGCCAGTTGAATGGCTTGACGGTAATAATTTTCTCTGGATTTGAAATCATTGGGCGGAATTCGACCGGCAGCATGAAAGGTATAAAGAAAAGAAAGATTTTCACGGTCATTGGCGGCTTTGGCAGCGGCTTCTCCTAATGCCAAATACTTAGCGGAGGAGTCTACTTTATTCCAGTGATTGTACAGTAGTACACTGCCTACCAATGCCTCTCGGTACTGTTGCGAATTTGGCGGAGCATTTTGAAGAGCGCGTTGGTGCAATTTCGCCGATTCCTCAAAAATGCCGAAGGATTCTTTGGCCCGTGCCCACGCCATGAGCAGCATGTGAGCCCATTCCCATTTGCCTTCTTTTTGCACACGAGGTACGTATTCTGCCAACCATTCGTAACTGAGATTCAAATTGGTTTTGCCCGTATCCTGAATCAAATCACAGGTTTCTCGAAACGATTTTTCGGTCAGGGGTTGACGTTGAAGAGTTTTCCATGCAGTACGAGCTTCGGCTTCTGTCAATGTCTGCGCGAATAGGGTAGCAATACTAAAGAAAAAAGTAGATAAACAGGTGTAAGACAGCCGTTTCATGGAGCATAACGTTTGGCAGATTAAATATAGTGAATATTTTTATAAGCCGTATTGGTGAGGTTTATGGATTAAGTACCTTTTTTGTTTAAATACAAAATCTCAACCCCTCCATTCTATATGAACCGCCGTAATTTCATTCAAAACACAGCTACCGGAGCAGCTGTTACTCTTTTTTCTCCCTACGGGATTGCCGCCCCCCGCGCTACCAAATACCGTACCGCACTCATCGGCACCGGTTGGTGGGGCATGAATATCTTGCGGGCCGCTATTGCCGCAGGACAGTCGAAAGTAGTGGCGATGTGTGACGTTGATGAAAATCAAATCGGTAAAGCAGCAACAGAAGTGGAAAAACTAAACGGTGATAAACCCAAACAATACCGGGATTTTCGCGAACTGTTAGCCACCGAAAAACCGGAAATTGTTATCGTAGCCACCCCCGACCACTGGCATCCGCTGATTTGCATTGCGGCCGTACAGGCAGGTGCACACGTATATGTCGAAAAACCCATCAGTCATACCATCAACGAGGGCAAAGCCATGGTGTCGGCAGCTCGGAAAACCGGCAAAGTGGTACAGGTAGGAACCCACCGCCGCGTATCACCGCACAACATTTCGGGACGGGACTTTATCCGCTCGGGAAAAGCGGGCAAAATTGGAATGGTACGAACTTTTGTAAACTACGGCGGTGGCGCAGGACAAGTAACACCCGACAGCGAAACCCCCAAAGGTTTGGATTGGGATATGTGGTGCGGACCCGCGCCGTTACGGCCTTTCAACGCCAAAATTCATCCACGGGGTTTTCGTCAGTTTCTTGACTATGCCAACGGTCAATTGGGCGATTGGGGCATTCACTGGCTGGATCAATTACTTTGGGTAATGGAGGAAAAATACCCTCGCAAAGTATTCTCTACGGGAGGAAGGGCTATCAAAACGGACAACACCGACGCACCTGACCATCAGGTGGTTGCGTATGAGTTTGAAAATTTTACGGCAACGTGGGAACACCGTCAGTTTGCGGGAAATAATGCCGAAAAAACGCATCCGCAGCAGGCCGTAGGTTGTTATTTCTACGGAACCGAAGGCACGTTTCACATGGGCTGGGTTGACGGTTGGACCTTTTATCCCGTTGATTCCAAAAAACCTATCATTCACGAAGACGCCAAATTGGACATGCCCGACCAGCAAAACATTGCCAACTTATGGGCCGATTTTCTGGAATCCATTGAGAAAAAGCGACTGTCTGTGTGTGACATTGAAATTGGGCACCGTTCCACCAACATGGCCTTACTGGGCATGCTTTCCATGAAAGCGGGACGGAGTGTAGAATGGGATGGAGAAAAAGGGCTCATCAAAAACGACCCCGAAGCCAACAAACTCCTCCAAAGAGCTTATCGAAAAGGCTGGGAATACCCGAAAGTGTAGGGAAAAGGGACGGAGTCGCCCGTGCGATGACGAAGTACGAATGCAGAATGTCGAAGACAGAAAGCCGAATTCTTCGTGATCCTCTGTGCTAAACTCAGTGTTTCTCTGTGTCCCAAAAACACCGACTATATTCTCTATGAAAAAAATCCTGTTTTTAGTTCTTTTTCCTTTTCTCATTCAAGCCCAAACGTTCAAAAACCCGTTGCTTCCTGCCGGTGCTGACCCTTGGTCGGTTTACAAAGACGGTTTTTACTATTACATGCATACTACGGGGAGAGATTTAACAATCCGAAAAACAAAGGATTTATCCAAACTTGCCGATGCTCCCAAAGCTATAGTGTGGACACCTCCTGCCTCCGGGTCTTATTCCAAAGAGATTTGGGCTCCCGAATTACACTTTTTGGCAAGCAAGTGGTATATCTATTTCGCTGCCGACGATGGCCGAAACCGTAACCACCGTTTGTATGTATTGGAAAACTCTTCTCCTGACCCTATTCAAGGCACTTGGACTATGAAAGGACAACTCAAAACACCGCAGGACAAATGGGCCATAGACGGTTCAGTGTTTGAGCATAAAGGACAAATGTACCTCATGTGGTCAGGTTGGGAAGGCGACGAAAACGGTCGTCAGGATATTTACCTGTGCAAAATGAGCAATCCGTGGACTTGTGCAGGTAACCGTATTCGCATTTCCGACCCGCAGTATGAATGGGAACAACACGGCTTATTGACCCGCCCCGGCCCGGATGATAAACCCATGGTATTGGTCAACGAAGGGCCACAGTATTTGAAAAGCCCGAACGGACGAGTGAATATTATTTTTTCAGCAAGCGGTTGCTGGACAGACTATTATGCACTGGGGATGATTTACGCTGTTCCCAATGCTGACCTAATGAACCCTGCCTCTTGGAAAAAACATCCTACGCCGGTATTTTGGGCAAACAATGTAAAAGGCACGTATGCAGCGGGACATAACAGTTTTTTTAAATCGCCCGATGGAAGTCAGCATTGGATTCTTTACCATGCCAACTCAGAAGCAGGGCAAGGGTGTGGAAAAGAACGGGCACCTCGGATGCAACCTTTTACCTTTGCCGCCAACGGGACTCCCGTTTTTGGCAACCCACTGCCTCTTGAGGTAGAATTGTCTATTCCGAAAGGAAATTGAGTCGGGAAGCAGTACATTTACATAAAAACTTTACCGTTATGACACTCTTCTGAAGCGTAGCTTTGGAAGATTTTTCCTAAAGTTTAAAACAAACACCGTAACAATTCCGTACATATTTTTGTACAAAATAGCTGTAAAATGGTTGTCCCTTCTTTTTTTGGTGTTCAAAAAAGAATCTTGAAATGGTTAATTCTTCTTTTGTTTTCAAACACCATTTATGGCCAGGAAACATTGCCAGATTTTACCGATGAGTATTTGGGCGGAATCTGGAACCCTTCCCTTCAAGTGTTAGAAAGCATCGTGGGGGTTACTTTTGACCCCGTTGGTAAAATGTACCTATGGACCAAAAGCGGCAAGGTTTTTTCAGGCTCTACCCATCCTGATTCTTCCAATTTGATGCTTGACATTTCTTCCAAAGTCTATCAGGAAGGAGATGCAGGAATGCTGGGCTTTGTGTTGGACCCCCATTATATGACTAATGGTCGCTTTTACGTGTATTATTCCGTTGATCCGGGACAAATTCCGATAAATACAAATTTCACGCCCTACGCTTCAATGGGGCGCGTAGAGCGTTTTAAGGTGGTAAATCCAAATGATCCATCACCCATCACCGACTATGAAAGTCCGGATACTAAAATTTTAATTGGCGAATCTGACTCTACCGGTATCCCCATTACTTTTCCTGCTCACATGGGTGGCACGTTAGTTTTTGGCACGGATGGGTCATTACTGCTCTCCACGGGCGATGGGGCGATTTACGGCAGTGATGACAATGGCGGTCATCCTAACTCTTACTACGAGTCAGCATTAGCAAGTCACATCATGAAAGAAGCTGAGAATATTGGCTCCAATCGCGCACAACTGATTGATTCACACTGTGGTAAATTGCTACGTTTTGACCCTGATACGGGCGATGGTCTATCAAGCAATCCATTTTACGACGAAGCAAATCCTCGTTCGGCTCGCTCACGGGTTTGGGCATTGGGGTTGCGCAATCCCTTCCGAATCATGCACATACCCCTGACGGGCAACCATACCGATGACCCCGGCGATTTTTTAGTAGCTGACGTAGGTCAATCCGATAAAGAAGAATTTAATGTGGTTTCGCAGGGCGGGCAAAATTTCGGCTGGCCTCATTACGAAGGAATGACCTATCAGGACACCAACCGTCCTTTGGATTATTTACCTACCAATCCCACTTTACCGATAATAGATTATCGTACTTATGGTGGCAATGACCCTGGTAGAGCACAAAAAAACAATATAATTTATGATATTGGTTCATCTAACGTACCTGGGCCTGCTTCTATGGATGGTGCCTCTGCCATTGCCGGTATTTATTATAACAAAACACACTACCCCGAACTGTATCAAAACAGTTTTTTTGTAGCTGACGCAAGCGCCGGTTGGATTTACAACGTGAAATTAGACGACGATTACAATGTGCTTTCGGTTAGCCCCTTTGTAACAAATATCGCCGGTGAAATTGTAAGTATGGCTTTGAATCCAATAGACGGTGCCATTTATTACGTTCGTTTCAATGACGGTGCGCTAAATCGAATTATGTATACACCCGGCAATCGCGCCCCTATTGCCAAAATCACAGTGGATGCTTTAACCGATACGAGTCAGGTAGTTACTACTTTTTCTGCCATAGATTCCTACGATTTAGACAGCAATGAAGTTCTAACTTATGAATGGAGTTTCGATGACGGCAGTCCTTTAGAAACAGGGTTAATAACTCATCACGTTTTCAACAGTGATACCTTGATGTCACACAAAGTCAAACTGACCGTCACAGATCCAACCGGGGCAAAAAGCTATGATTCGGTCTTTGTTCATATCAATAATGCAGCGCCGGCCATTCAGGGAAGCAGTATTGACAGCCTCTATCAAATTGCTGCCAATCAGCCTTATCCATTGACCTTAACGGCTATCGTTACCGATGACCATACCCCGAGTGATAGCCTCATTTACACGTGGCGAGTGATGCTGGCCCACAACGAGCACCAGCATTTGTTGACTTCTTACAGTGGCAAAACTCAAACCATTACGCTTGCTTCACTGAGTTGCGAGCTTGGTTTGGCCTCCTATTGGTACCGAATTTCTTTAACCGTAAGAGACCAACAGGGATTGAACTCAACGGTCCACAAAGACATCAATTTAAACTGTGGTGGGATGTCACAGGCTATTAACTTTCCCGAAATTAGTGACAAAACGACTACAGATACGCCGTTTTCATTAAATGCTGAGTCAAGTTCCGACTTAGAAGTTTCTTATTTCTTAGTTTCCGGGCCTGCTTCCATCGCCGGAAATGTGGTTTCGTTAACTGGTCAACCCGGACAGGTTGTTATCAGGGCTACGCAACATGGAGACAGCACTCACAATGAAGCACCCATCGTTGAGCAATCGTTTAGAGTAAAAAGACCTATCAATTCACAAACCGTAAATTTTGCTGCCATTCCTGATAAATCCATTTCGGCAACACCTTTCCATTTAACGGCGACGGCTTCTTCCGGCCAACCCATTGCATTTTTGTTGGTGAGTGGTCCGGCCACTTTATCAGACAGCACAATTACGTTGACGGGGCAGGAAGGTATAGTTCGTGTACGAGCCATTCAGCCAGGTGATTTCAGCTTGAATGGCTCGTATCAAGAACGGACTTTTACCGTTTTTAACCCCTGCCCTGCTATCCTGAATTTATCGAAAACTATTATTCCGAACTCACCGGTTACCGGTTTCAATGCTGCTGAACATATCAATTCAAGTAACTTAATTCAAGCCCCAAACACCATTATTTATCGGGCAGGAAGTTCAATCCAGCTCACTCCGGGCTTTCAAACTGCACCGGGAGTTGTATTTTCCACCCAAATAGGCGGTTGTAATTAATTCTTTTATTTCACTACTGGCGGTGTATAAAACTTCCACGAAGACTTATAATCACGACTCAACTTCTTGTTGGTCATCACAGCCCTGACCATATCGACGGGCAAGGAATTTTGTTGCATTACCGTATCGTGAAACTGCTTGTAGGTCATCTTTTTAGTATCTACCAGCTCTTTTTTCAGCGCATAAAACTGAAAGGCTCCCGTCATGTAAGCCAACTGATACAAAGGCTCATAGCCACCCACAAACGAACGTCGCACCTCCCCTTCCGCATTGGCGCGTTCGTGTCCGACGCGGTCTACCAAGAAGTCAATGCATTGTTGGGGCGTCCATTTACCGAGGTGATAATTGAGAGAAAAAATGATGCGGGCGCAACGGTGCATCCGCCAAAACAACATCCCCACTTTGTCTTCAGGCGATTGGGGGAAGTTCATATCCCACAAAATCATTTCCCAATACAACGCCCATCCTTCGGTCCAGAAAGGCGTCCGAAAACGGCGGTAGCTTTTATAACGATTGTTCATAAAACCCTGTAAATGATGCCCCGCGATGAGTTCGTGATGGACGGTAGCACGCGAAAAGTGAGGATTATTTCCACGCATACTCATCAGCTTATCTTCATGTGACATAGCGGCCGTTGGATAAGAAATCAAAATCGTTTCCCCTCCCAAAAAGAACGGACTGAATTTCTGACGTTCGGCTGACATCATCGCCATCCGCCACGTTTCTTCCGCAATGGGCGGAATGGTTATCAAATCTTTTTGCTTCAAAAACGAAACCGATTCGTTATACAGCCGTAAAATCATTTCGGGTTGTTGACCGACGGGAACCATGGAATTTTTGACTTTGTCCTGCGCTTTCTTCCAATCATCCCCAAAACCCATCTCACGAGATGCTTTCAATAATTCACGATCACACCACGCAAATTCTTTGTTGGCAATGTCAATCAGTTCTTCGGGAGTGTACGAGATAAACTCAAACTCTAATTGCCGAATCAACTCATCACGTCCCACGGCTACCCCGTTGATACCGCTGCCGTCGTCTTTAAAGGGAGCCGCTGTTTTGGCTTTCTTCGTAAAAAAAGTGGCGTAGGAAGTCAACAACGTATCCACTTTTTTGTACGGTTCGGGCACCCACCACGTAAAATTTGGGTCGTAGGCATTATAAAATTCAAAGACACTTTTCAAAGCGGATTTCAAACCCGTGGCAGTTCCGGCGGCCCGTTCGGCCAAAGCAGGGTCTATTTTATCCAGTTTTGCCACGGTTTTACGCGCTTCTCCTATTTCTGAACTCAAAGCGTTCAATTCTTTGGCCATTTGCTCACCGTTTACCGATGCTCCGCGCCGTCTTGATTTCTCAAGGGCATAAATCTTATCGGCAAACGGAAACCAAGCCTGCGTTTGCGCTACTTCATTAGCCTCTTTGGTCAACTCGCGAATATCCACTTGCAAGTTCCGCTGAAATAGAAGGTAATCTACCTGACTATCCACGGGCATTTTGTCAAAATCCATTTTTTGAAGTTGTCCGAGGTAATCATTCGTCAATTTTTCCAACCGCAGACGTCGCTCCGGTGAGTTTTCAATCACGTAAAAACGGGTTAAACTCCCGCGGTCGGCGGCGTAATTGGCCATCAAATGGTGTACATCGCTCGTTTGTTGGTACAGTGAGTTAATGGGAGCAGGTTGAGCAAATGCAGCCGACAGCCCCGAAAAAGCAAGCGCCGCACTCATCAAAAAGTGTTTAGGAAAAAGCATGTCAATGTGGGTAGTTAGTTTGGTAATGAAAAGGTTAATTTTGTCGTTGTCTCGGTCGTTTTTTTGACCGTTTCGTGGATGAACAAAAATAGCCAAATGTCTTGATTTATTACTGAATATGTTATTCAACCAAATTACGATTATTGATAAATGCCGCCTGACGGAAGAAGGAATCCGGGAAATCTCCGATTTGTCTAAACATCCACTCGTACGGTATCAGGAAAATCCAAGTTCGGAAGAAGAAATTATGGCGCGAATCAGGGAGAGTGATTGTGTGTTGGTAAGTTGGCAAACTACGCTCTCCGCCCGTGTCATTGACTCAGCTCCGCAGTTGAAATACATCGGAATGTGTTGCAGTTTATACAATGAAGCTTCGGCCAACGTAGACATTGCCAAAACGCATGAGTTAGGAATTACGGTACGCGGAGTGAGAGATTACGGCGACGAAGGTGTAGTTGAGTTTATTTTTGCCCAATTGATTAATCTGTTCAAAGGATACGGCACCTATCAATGGCGCGATGAACCCGTTGAACTGGGGCATAAAAGCATTGGAATCATTGGTTTAGGAACTTTGGGACGCATGGTGGCCAATACGGCTCTCCATTTTGGGATGGAAGTGTATTATTACGGCCGCACTCAAAAACCGGAAGCAGAACAGAAGGGAATTCAGTATTTACCTTTAAATGAATTAATGGCCGTTTGTGATGTCATCACCACTCACTTGCCCAAGCACACCATTTTGTTGGGTAAAGAAGAATTTAAACACAAAAAAGCCAATTCTGTCTTAATCAACACCTCATTGGGGTTAACGTTTGACGAAAAGGCTTTTTTGAATTGGCTTAATAAGGACGAAAAATCGTTTGCCATTTTTGACTCCGACGGAGCGGCAAGCAGCTACCAAACCTTCTCCAAACTCAGTAACGTCATTTTGTATCCCCGTTCGGCGGGTTATACGGAAGAGTCTAAAAGGAGGTTGACAAAAAAAGTAATTGCCAACCTCAAAGCCGTTTAATCAGGCACTTACTTTATATACCTAAAATCCTCATTTCCTTTTAATTGTACCAACACTTCGTACATTAGGTTAATGACATTTTGCACGTCGTCTTTGTGAACGGTTTCGACGGTGGTATGCATGTATTTGAGCGGAAGTGAAATCAAGGCCGAAGCAACGCCCTCGGTAGCATACGCAAACGCATCCGTATCCGTACCCGTAGAGCGACTCACGGCTTGGCGTTGGAAAGGTATTTTTTTGCTTTCCGCTACGCCAATCATCATTTCCAATACATTGTTCTGAACCGCAGGCCCGTAGCAAAGCACCGGGCCACTGCCGCATTTCATATCGCCCTGTTCTTTTTTCTTGTACATCGGCGACTGCGTATCGTGCGTTACGTCGGTACAAATGGCCAAATCAGGTTTAAGACGACGGACAATCATTTCTGCCCCACGCAGTCCAATTTCTTCCTGTACTGCATTGACAACGTACAGCGTGAAGGGAAGTTGGATATTGTTCTCTTTCAACCGACGCGCCACTTCGGCAATCATAAAACCGCCCATGCGGTTGTCCAACGCCCGACCCACGTAGAAGCGATTGTTCATTTCAAACAAACCATCCGAAAACGTAGCAACCGTACCCACATGAATTCCCATGTCGTGGACTTCCTGCTTGTTGGTAGCCCCTACGTCAATCGTTAAATCGGCCACTTTGGGTACTGTATCTTTGGCCAAATCGCGTACGTGAATGGCCGGCCAACCAAATACTCCTCTGACAGTTCCTTTTTTTGTATGCAAATTGACCCGCATCGAAGGAGCAATGAGTGCATCAGAACCGCCGTTGCGAATGACGTAGATGTAGCCATCGTCTGAAATATAATTCACAAACCAGGAAATCTCATCCGAGTGGGCTTCAATTACCACTTTGTAAGGACTTGTTCCGTGAATGACTCCCACGGCCGTACCGTAGGTATCAATGATATACTCGTCAATGTAAGGTTTTAGGTAATCCAACCAAATCTGCTGACCCGACGATTCAAACCCCGTCGGAGAAGCGTTATTGAGGTAGTTGTAAAGAAATTCAGTGCTTTGATCTGACATATACTCTTTGATAGTTAGCTTAATATCCGTTTATACTTTATTTAAAAAATGCCCACAAATTTAACATTCCGCTTGATACTCTTTCGCCAATAACACAGTTAGATTCAAAATCGCTTATGTTTTCCGCCTGTAAAAGCGAACTCCGTCCAATTCTTTGACCAACGTGTAATGTTCCCGAATATATTTCGCAATCATCGGGAAACAATCGTGCCGGTAGTTGTGCTTTTCGGGAAGATAAATGTTCGACACATTCTCTACCATGGCATCCATAAACAGCGCCGGCTTGTTTTGTTCCAAATCACCAATAAACTCTCGTTGACGATACATTTGCAAAGGACTCTCCGTATAGATCCAGTAAGAATGCGGAAGACGATTACCTGCCGGTAGATGTTCATACACAAAAAAACGGTCCGCGTAGCCCCAAATCGTCATTTTTTCTCCGACATGAGAATAGGTCTGTATTGCTTTCCGTATTGCTGAATCTGATTGGGGTAGTGGCGGGATAGTGCCTATTGGAAACAGAAGTATGTTTCTAACCCCTTCCAGAGCGATTGCTACCAGCCCAACTGTCCAAATGGTATTGAAAACTTTGGGAGAAAGATACAAAGAACAAAAACTCCCCACCAACATTGAAGGAACAAACAAAAATAAAAGGTAATGGTCGAACGGATTACCGGCCTGCAATACTGCGTATAAACTAACCAACGCAAATGCAATGGAAAGCCAAACCATGGATTCAGAAACAACAACGCGGCGTGAAAAATCTCGAAACCAACCGATGAACCCTATTAGGATGAAAACGAATTGAACTATCCAAAAAACGCGAGTGGTGATAGGTCGGAATATAGCCCGCCCCATGGTAAGAGGACTGAAACGGTAGCCGACATCGAGTTTTGAATAAACGGTAGAAAAAGAATAATAGTAATAATTCCAGAAGTAGTCATTCCAGAATGCCTCGATATGGTCGTATTGATAATAGTAACAATTTACCAGCAAAACGGGCAAAAATCCTCCAAATGAGAAGAATGCCAAGCGAATCCATTGCTTAGCATTCATTAAAAAAAAACCAACAAAAAGAGCTAAAACAAGCCCCATTGGGATGATTTGAAACTTGGCAAAAGGGAGTAAACCCAGCCAAAAACCCAACAATAAGTAGACCCAAGGGGAATGTACTCTTTCCTGAATCTTCATAATTCCCCAAAAACCTACGGTAAGCATCAGAATACAGAGGTGTTCTGAGTTGTAGGTCATAAACCCGGGCCATAAATGAGCCGTTTGAAAAAGAAGTAAAGGGGCTGTAAACAGCAATGATTTGGCCGACGAAAACCAATTTTTAAAAATCAGGAAAACGAAAATAAGCGTCACGACCCACAACAGTACCCCAATCCCATCAGCTAAAGCCCAATCGACTTTCACACCTGCCATTTCGACTATGGCCAGAGGTAACACGGCAAGTGGGCGACTGTCTGAGAAATTCAGTAGTGTCCATAGCGGATGTTCAGATTGGGCCGTACTGATAGCGGAGCTAATCCAAGTGCTTGTATCTACGTCCAGCTCGGTAGAGATTTGATACTGCCACCTGACGGTTATCAAAATCACTAAACTACTGATAAATAGCCCATTCCACCAAGTATCCGAGCGTTTTAAAATCATATTTTCACCGGAGCCATAGTCACAAAAACAGAACTTCCAAAAGGTCCTTTCCCGATGAGCCCCTCTTCCAATTTCACTAACCAATACAAGCCATTATTAATCAATGACGGCGGAACGGCTACATCGGATGTTTCTTTGCTGAGGTCAATCCGGCCTCGTTTTAACAGAAACCGCTGCCATGCCCGTACTGCCATGATAAGAGGCGCCAGAAAGAAGCTCCAGTATGTGGCATACGTCACTTCCAAATTCGCGGCTTTTGCCAGTCTTTGCATGTCTTCTTTGACAAATCTTTTTTGACCTCCCACTACGATGTCGTGTACACCGGAAAAAGCGGCGTGAGCATTGTTATTGGTAATAAAAATGCCGTTAGGAGCCAATTTTGCTTTGATAGCCTTTAAGACATCCACAATAACAGCATCCGAAAAGTAGGTAAATACGTCGTTGCAAATAATAACGTCAAACTTCTTTTCAGGTTTGTAGGCATCTATTTTCGTTAGGTCAAAATAGGTAACATCCAATCCCCTCGACTGTGAAAATTTCACTCCGTCTTCCGAATAATCAAATCCTTCGATTTGATTAAATCCCTCTTCCTGTAAATGAATCAACATCCCTCCCGTTCCGCATCCGGCATCCAAAATGCGGAGGACAGTATGATTATTGAAATGTTGTTTGATACGAGCGGTTGCCTTCTGATGCAAAATACGATACCACCATAATTGGCGTTCTGCGTTAAACATCCGTTCGTATTCGTCTTGCTTACCTATCATTGAAATAACTTTAAAAATTCTTATTTTTTATTCCTGCTTCGTACTCACAAACTTCTCCACATACTGCGGTAATCCGCTCTGAACCATAAAGATACGCCCTACATATTCGCCCACCAAACCCAAACTTGTCAGAACAAGGCCACTAAAAAATGTAATAACCGAAAGAATGGAATTCAGTACAAAAAATTGGGAATGAATGAGATACAGAATAAAATCTATCAATACAGCCAAGACGGATAAACCTGTAAATATCAATCCCGTAGCAGTGAGCAAGCGTAACGGTTTGAGCGAATACCCAAACAAAATCGTCATAAACAGGGAAGTGAGTTTGCGCAACGTATAACCTGACTCTCCTTCTTCGCGGGCATTATGCGATACCTGTACTCGTCCTACATTGCGCGTCACGCGAAAAATCAGTCCGTCAATGTAAGGGTAAGGTCCTTTGTATTTGATAATTTCCTGAACTACCGGAAGGCTTATTAATTTAAAACTTGACAGGTACAAATCTCTGGGTTTTTCCAAGAGCCAGGTAGTGACACGATTGACGAGCCAACTTCCGAAATTCCGAAAACGTGAATGCTCTTTTTTTTCGTAGAAGGAATAAACGACATCAAAGTTTTGGTTTTGCGCCACTTCCACCAACTTGAGAATTTCAGTAGGTGGATTTTGAAAGTCATCGTCAATCATGACGCAATAATCACCGACGGCATGATTGAGTCCGCACATCACGGCATTAAACTCACCAGAATTGCGTCGGAGAGAAATAAACTTGACCTGTGAAAATTTTTGGGCTAACTGACTACAAACCCATTCGGAGCGGTCGCGGCTGCCGTCGTTGACAAGAACGATTTCGAGCGTTTGTTTATCGAGTGTTTCCAGTACGTGTTCAACGAGTTTGCTGATCGTTTTTTCACTGTTATAAACCGGAATGATAACCGACAGCAGCATGAGGTTGACTAACAGATTGATTAATAACTTGGACAATATAGGCGGCCTCTTCGTCGGTCAAAGAAGGATTAAGCGGCAGACTTATTACTTCATTATGAATCTGTTCAGTAATGGGCAAACTCAAATGATTGTATTCTGCATAAGCCCGTTGCTTATGAGCAGGTACCGGATAATGCACGGTAGCCTGAATCCCGCTTTCCATCAGATAGTCAATAAATTGTTCTCTTTTGGGATGCCGCACCACAAACAAATGCCACGCATCTTCATAAAGCGTTTTCAGGCTTGGTAAAACTAACTCCGGGTGTTTGATTTCAGACAAATAAAAACGGGCCAACTCTCGACGACGCTGATTCTCAGTTTCTAAATACTTTAGTTTTACGTTCAAAATAGCGGCTTGCAGTTCATCTAAACGGCTGTTAGTGCCAATGTGGTCATTATAATACTTGATTGTGGAACCGTAATTACGCAAGCTGGCAATCTTTCGAGCCAAATCGTTGTCATTAGTATTTACTGCACCGGCATCACCGAGCGCACCGAGGTTTTTGGTTGGATAAAAGCTGAATGCTGCGGCATCCGATAAATTGCCTGCCTTGAACCCAAGATAGGTAGCGCCGTGCGCCTGTGCCGCATCTTCCACCACTTTGAGACTGTGTTTCCGGGCAATTTCCCAGATGGGCTTCATATCGCAGCATTTTCCGTAGAGGTGTACGGCCATAATGGCTTTGGTACGAGGTGTAATTTTTCGTTCAATCTTGCGAGGGTCGATATTAAGGGTCTTAGGGTCAGGCTCTACCCATACCGGCTTTAAACCCAAACTTGTCACCGACAGGATAGAAGCGATGTACGTATTGGCTGGTACAATAACTTCGCTCCCTTCGGGAAAATCAAATGCTCTGAAAATTAATTCCAAGGCATTCAATCCATTAGCAACTCCTATACAATGTGAAGTACCGCAATACGCGGCCCAATTTTGTTCAAATGCAGCTACCTCTTTTCCCAACACATACCATCCCGACTCCGCTACCTGACGCATTGCTTCGGCAATTTCAGCCTGATAAGGCTGATTGGCACGCTGAAGATTAAGATGTGGTATCATGGTTTTTCAAAGAAATAGTCACTTTTATCATAATACTCATTCGAAATTACCAATAAAATGGCATCAGTAGTAAACTGATCCATAATATGCCAATCGCCAGGTTGTAGTATCAGGCACTGATTTGGTTTATCAAGAGTAAATGTTTCTTCATGCTGATTATGAGTAACTCGAATGCGGCAACTTCCCGATATACTGACAAGTGCATTCCACGCTTTCAGGTGTCCGTGTTTTGCACGTTCCTGATTGGAGGTAACACCGTAAATATAAAAAATTCGCTTTATATCTCCGGGTAAAACTTTCTCAAAAACGGTTAGGCGGCCTTCCTCAGAGCCGAAGGTACTTAATTCAATTAATTGGGGCATAACAAGGGTAAAGTAACGCTGTTAGGTTATAAAGTGCTGAAAATTTTCTTAAATAAAAGCAAAAATTCTGAAAGGACTTTCTTGCCATCCAATCTTTCTTAATTTTTTCATATCCTGAAAATTTTATTGAGGTACATAGTTATAACAAAAAAATCATAGACAGAGTGCTTAATACCTCATTGCAGGGTCATAAGTGTTTATTAAATTTTCTTTAAACTCTGTTAGGGTCCGGATGAATCCAAGGTTTACGATACGGTCGCACCAACAGGCCATTGGCCTCGCGATCACCTACAATTTCTCTTTTTTGAGGGTCATAAACAATCGGACGTCCTGTTTTCATTGATAAATTGGCTAAAATGCAGCTTGCCGTAGAAATGTGTCCTTCTTCAATATCTGCTACCGGGCGCGTACTGTTATCAATCGCCGATAAGAAATCAAGCATGTGCAATCGTGTGGCAGGAGCGGCATTCAATTCAATGCGCTCTTCTTTAATATCTTCAGGATATTTTTCCTTTTCGTACACTACATCTTTGTGTATTTTCTCCCCTTTTCCCTGTGGAATAAAGTCGTATTGCATCGTGCTTGCCCACAGAGTACCTTTTTCTCCATACAAGGTAAATGACCACGGATAATCTGGATTATTCGGGGTTCCCCAGGTGCGGTGTTGCCAAACGCAATTCAATTCAGGGTATTCAAAGATAGCCGATTGTGTGTCCGAAATATTTGATTTTCCCTCTTTCTGAACATAAATACCGCCCGTAGAACTAATCCGTGTGGGCCAACCCAATTTCAGCATCCAACGCACTGTGTCAAACATGTGTACGCACATATCACCCATGATACCATTTCCATATTCATTGAACGTACGCCACCAACGGATATGCGGCAAACCGTCGTAAGGACGCATAGGAGCCGGTCCGGTCCACATTCCATAATCCAGAAAATCAGGTACCGGTTGAACGGGAGGATTACCGTTGGCCCGCATGGAAAAATAACAGCACATTTCTACGTGCGATATTTTACCCAGTAAACCGGCATCTACTATGTTCTTTTTGGCGTCAATCAAGTGAGGAGTGCTTTTGCGTTGCGTTCCCACCTGTACTACTTTCTTGTATTTACGAGCGGCCGCCACCATGGCCTCGCCTTCCATCACATCCACACTGATTGGCTTTTGTACATACACGTGTGCACCGGCTTTTACGGCATCAATCGCCTGCATCGCGTGCCAATGATCCGGCGTACCGATTAGCACAATGTCCATTTCATTTTCAGACAGCATTTTCCGATAATCACCGTACAGACGCGGTGTTTTTCCCGATTTTTGACGTTGACTTACCAACTGCCCAGCCGCGGTAAGCATATTTTTATCCACATCACAGAGGGCTACCACCTCGACGGGAGCTACTTGAATCAATCGAAACAAATCACTTTTACCGTACCAACCCGTACCAATCAACCCCACGCGGAGCGTTTTTAACGGGTTGATAATATCCATGCCTCTGGCACCAAGAGCCGTGAGGGCGAGTGAAGCGGAAGCTCCCTGAAGAAAACGACGACGGTTGATGTTGAAAATTTCCATTGTAAAATCAAGGGCAGTTTATGTGATTTCTTTATTTAATGAAATAAAGTCCATCCCGTTTTGCAAATACTCCTATGCCAACGACTAATTTATTTGTCAATCGCTATTGCCGCATCAAACCACTTCCAGTCATTTACTAAACTGACAGTTGTCATTATTCGTCTCGGTTTAATTTGGGTACTTGATAGAATCAATTCAATCATAAATTTACAGACAATGGAAACGAAAAAAAGGCACTTAGATGATTTGCATTTTGAACATCAATTGTGGTTGTCGGAAGCAAAATTTTATACTGACGAATTGGCTATCTACCAAAAACGGTTGGAAGAAATAGCCTCCAAAAATTCAGACAGCGAGGTTAAAGTACAAATTGAGCACTTTCAAAATCAGTTCATTATCCAAAAAGAGCAGTTGGATATTCTAAGTCACGAAGCCGTTATTCACGAGCAATGGCTGGCCAATTATGCAAAAGAAAATCCAATCGCGGTTGACCATCATCTTTTTGCCGACCACCAATCCACCCACGCAAAGATCAATACCTTCAAGGAAATCTATGCGGATCTCAAAGTGGAGTTTAATCGCTTTATAGCCGACCGAATGTAATGAACCAATTGCGCCATGAACTACTGCACCCAATTTAAAGATATAAAACTGACTGACATTCCTTCGGTTGGCGGAAAGAACGCTTCGTTGGGAGAAATGCTCAGCGCGCTTTCACCGCTTGGCATTCAAATCCCCGATGGATTTGCACTGACTGCCAATGCCTATCGCCTGTTTCTTAAGGAAAACAATTTGGTAGAACCTCTTACTCAATTAATCAGTGAGTTAGACACTCAAATGCTGTCCAACCTGCCCGAAATCGGAGCTCAATGCCGAGCATTGATTGGCAGCGGAAACCTTCCCGAAGAAATCCGTAAAGGGGCAATTAAAGCCTATTCTTTTTTAGGAAACAAGGTACCTATATCGGTAGCCGTCAGAAGCAGTGCCACTGCCGAAGATTTACCAACGGCCAGTTTTGCAGGACAGCACGATTCATTTTTGAATGTGGAAGGCGAGGGCAACCTGTTGGAAGCAATCCTGAAATGTTACGTATCGCTTTTCAATAACCGAGCCATCAAATACCGCATCGACAACGGGTTTGAACACCTGAAAGTGGCGCTTTCGGTGGGCGTTCAGCAGATGGTGCGTTCGGACAAAGGTTCGGCCGGGGTTGCTTTTACATTAGATCCCGAAACGGGTTTTGCCAACGTAATTTACCTCACCGCCGCTTGGGGACTGGGCGAAAACGTGGTACAGGGAGCCGTAAATCCTGACGAATTTTATCTATTCAAACCCGCCATTGCAGCACAGCAACGAAGCATCATTCAGCATCGAATGGGGGCTAAAGAAAATACGATGGTTTACTCGGTTGGCACCGAAAGACCTATTATTAACATTACCACCCCGCGTGAAAAAAGAGATGTGTTTTGTCTTTCAGATGCCGACGTTGAAAAACTCGGCGAATGGTGTAATACTATAGAAAAACACTACGGAATGCCCATGGACATTGAATGGGCCAAAGATGGCCTAACGGGCGAATTGTTTATCGTACAGGCACGGCCCGAAACGGTACAAACGCAAAAAAAGAAAGACAATATTTCCGTAAAAGAATACAAAATCCTTTCCAAAACGCCTCCTATCTGCAAAGGCAAAGCCGTCGGACGTTCTATCGTAAGCGGTCGGGTAAGCATTGTGCAATCGTTGGCGGATGCAGGAAAAGTCCAACAGGGCGATATTATCGTAGCTGACATTACCAACCCGGATTGGAATTCTCTCCTCAAAAAAGCGGTGAGTATTGTCACCAACAAAGGCGGGCGTACCAGTCACGCCTCGATTGTGGCCCGTGAATTGGGCATCCACGCGGTGGTAGGCACCATGGATGCGACTCAGAAACTCAAGGACGGGCAGATCATTACCGTTTCGTGCATTGAAGGCGATGAAGGACGAGTCTATGACGGCCAACTGACGTGGGAAGAAAAAGAACTGCACTTTGAAAGTACGGTTCCTACCCAAACCAAACCGATGTTCATTTTGGCTGACCCGGACAACGCCTTCCGACTGTCATTTTATCCCAACAAAGGGGTGGGTTTGCTTCGCATGGAATTTATCATTGCCAATGCCATTCGTATTCACCCGATGGCACTTGTGCGATATGACACGCTGCCCGACAGCAATGAGAAGAAATCCATTGAGGCCATTACCCGCCATTATCCAGACAAGAAAAAGTATTTTATTGAAAAACTCTCCGAAGCGGTGGCTACTGTAGCGGCAGCTTTTTATCCCAAAGATGTGATTGTCAGAATGAGTGATTTCAAAACCAATGAATACAGTCAGTTGATGGGCGGCGCGATGTATGAGCCCAAAGAAGAAAATCCGATGCTGGGTTTCCGAGGAGCATCACGCTATTACAATGAGCGATATCGGGAAGGATTTGGCATGGAATGCGAAGCCATCCGGATTGTTCGCGATGAAATGGGCCTGACCAATGTGAAAGTAATGATACCTTTTTGCCGAACCGTGGACGAAGGCCGCAAGGTGTTAGAAGTGATGAAAAGCTATGGTTTAAAAAGAGGTCAAAACAGTTTGGAAGTATATGTAATGGCCGAAATACCAAGCAATGTCATTTTGGCTAAGGAGTTTGCGGAAATCTTCGATGGTTTTTCCATCGGCTCCAATGACTTGACCCAACTCACGCTGGGCATCGACCGCGATTCGTCTATCATCAGTAGTCTGTTTGATGAAAACAATGCGGCAGTGAAGCAAATGTTGTCAATGGTCATTCAGTCAGCCAAAGAATCGGGAACAAAAATCGGGCTCTGCGGACAGGCTCCCAGCGACTACCCCGCTTTTGCACAGTTTCTGGTCAATCAAGGAATTGACAGCATTTCGTTTACTCCTGATGCTTTATTAAAAGGAATAGAAAACATTTTAATTGCTGAAAAAGCACTCTGTCCACCCTTATGAACCGTTTCGATAATAAGTTTTGTTAAGTTGAAGAGTTTGACCAAATGCAGTTAAGGTTTCGGTTTAAGTAGTAAAGCCGGAACCTTAACTGCATTTTCGAGGCTCAAATCCGTAAACGGACTGATTTTTTTCCCCGAAACAAATGCCTGCTGCGTACATCCCAGCCTTGAAATATCATTTTCTGACTCCCATCTATGATTGGTTTATTCGGCTAACCATGCCGGAGCTGAAAGTAAAAAATCGATTGATTCAGCAAGCCGAACTGCACGCGGGAGAAAAAATATTGGATTTTGGCTGCGGCACCGCTACACTTACGCTTCTCATTGAAGAACAAACTACTGATTGTGTCATCATTGGTTTAGATACAGACCCTCAAATAATGGCAATAGCCAAGAAGAAAATCAGTCAAAAAAAGTCAGCCATTACCTTACTGATTTATGATGGAAAAACTTTTCCTTTTCCCGACCGCACCTTTGATAAAGTTATCTCCTCCTGGGTGTTTCAGCATTTGACCACTCCACAAAAAATAGCTTCTTTTAAAGAAATCAATCGGGTCCTGAAATCACAGGGTGAACTGCACATTGCCGATTGGGGAAAAGCAGAAACGAAGCTGATGAGGCTCCTGTTTTTTGTAGTGCAGGTGTTTGATAATTTCTACACGACCAATGACAACATCAAAGGTAAACTGCCTCAGCTGATACAAAATAGAGGTTTCCAACAGGTAGAAATTGTGGGAAATCAATCCACTTTGTTTGGAACATTGTCTTACTTTAAAGCGGTTAAAACGTAAAATGGAGGAAATGGAACAAGGAAAACGGAGAACACCGAATCCGTTTTCCTTTCTCCGGCCCTCCTTTCTCCCCTCTATCTCTACTTCATTTTCCGATACGCTTCAAATACCTCTCCGTTGATGATTGGGTCAGTGAAAATTTCCAATAATTTGGCTTTTCCCGTTTGAGCCAAGAAAACACTCCAAATTGATTCAAAATTAGCAGAATTATCATTGTTGGTGTTATCACCAACAACAAAGTAGTCCAAACCTGCATCTTCCGCCGTGTGACGAGCCGTGGTTTGGTGGCGAGTTTCAAAATACTGTTCCAATTCGGGTTGAGCGGCTGGTCCGTCTATTAGGCGAAAAATATTCCCACCTCCATTGTTGAAAAGCACAATACGCAGATTTTGAGGAAGGTGCGGATGCCAAAGCGCGTTGCGGTCGTAGAAAAAGGCCACGTCGCCCGTCAATAAAAAAACAAGTTTTTGAGTGGTCAAAGCCGCCCCTACCGCTGTACTCGTGCAACCATCAATGCCACTCGTGCCCCGGTTGGCAAATACCTCTGCCAATTGAGTCAATCCCAGCAAATTGACGTACCGCACCGGCATACTGTTGGCAAGGTGCAAAACACTGTTTCCAGGCAGATTTTCCAGTAGTTTGTCTACCAAGGCAAATTCATTCCAACGGGTTTCGTGACGTAAGAATTGAGTCAGATTGCGTTTGGCAAGTCGGTCAGCGTGCAACCATGCCTGACGGTATTCACCACGCCCATCGTCGTCGCCGTCATTGTGAACAAGCTGCTGATAATCTAAATCTTCCAGTAGTTTTTGGAAGAAATAAGTCGGCTCAACGGGGATTTGGGTTGTGAGCGTTTGGAACGTATCAATGAGTTGTTCCGTCGCTTTGATGTGCCAATGCCGCGTCGGTGAATGTTTACGGATAAAAAGTTTAAGATTTTTGGAGATGAACGAATCCCCCAGCGTAATCAGCAAATCAGGTTGCAGGGACGCCAACAATTCTTCGTTCTTCGCTTTTAAAAATACATCATGGTGACGAACAAAAGCATCATCGGGCAAGATATTGGAAATGACATCACCGAGTACCGGTACACCCATTTCTTCGCTGAATTCTTTCAAAACTTTCCATAACGGGTCATTGGGCGGCATTTGCCCCACGGCTATCAAGACGCGGCTCACATTTTCAAACTCACTTTGGAGACGGTGCCACGTTTCGGTCGAAAGTACAGGTTGGGCTGCTAATCGGTCAATCAACTTTACATTTCGGTCATACGTAATCTTTTCGTCCGCATTGGGATAAAATGGCTCCCGAATCGGCACGTTGACGTGAACTGGGCCTGTAGGAAATGTCTGCGACAAATTAATAGCTTCGTTCAGTACCCGTTCAATGTACCAATTGGAATCCGGGTGCGTATAGTCCGCGGGTAATTCAAACGATTTTTTGACATGTTTTCCGTACAATTCGTTCTGATAAATTGTCTGTCCATCCTGCTGATGAATCCATTCTTTGGGACGATCGGCTGTAAAAATAATCAACGGAATTTCCTGAAAATAAGCCTCTACCACCGCCGGTGCCAAATTGTAAGCGGCACTGCCGGAAGTACAGACCAATGCGACGGTATCACCGCTGTATTGCGCCATGCCCAACCCTACAAATCCCGCTGTGCGTTCGTCGGGAATTACTTTGGTTTTGATTCCACGGTGCCGGGCAAAGGCCAACGTCAACGCAGCACTGCGCGAACCCGGAGAAATAATCACGTTTTGAACGCCTTTACGAGCGCAAATTTCGGCTATGTTGTTAATAGATGGAAGAAGCATTATTAATAAGTAATTGGTTAATAAGTAGTTAGTATTGAGCAATTATTATTCTTACTACTTAATACCAAGTACTCAATACTAAATTTATATTGGTAACGCCGTAGTACTTTTTACTTCCGACATCACAAAGAAACTGCTAATATGTGAAATCGCTCGGAGGCTGGCGAGTTTTTCCTGATAAAAAGCGTGATAACTCTCCACGTCCGTAGCGACGATTTTAATGAGATAATCAAATGTTCCCGACACCACGCAGCATTCCACCACCTCGGGCATTTGAAGCATCACTTCGTTAAACTCCCGAAAGTTTTCCTGCTGTTGCTTATCAAGCGTGACATTGCAGTAAACCACCAGCCCTTTATTCAATTTTTTACGGTTCAAAATCGTTACGTATTTTTCAATCACCCCTTCCCGTTCCAGCTTTTTAATCCGGTCATGAACGGGTGTAATTGACAGGTGAATTTCTGCCGCAATCTCTTTAATCGTCAGTTGTGAATTCTGCTGTAACAACTGTAAAATACGCACGTCTGTTTCGTCTAAATTCATTGCCTGAAAAGGAGTTAAATCCACTGCCGAATTTTTTTCGCCCGGTGACCTTCAAATAAGTCATTGACAGAAATAATTCATGTTTAAACTCAAATATAAGATTTATTTTCTTATTTACTTTTAAATATCAGAAAATATTTTCGTTTTATTTAATTTTGTATAGTATTCTAAACGTCAATATTTTCGCATAAAATCAATCTAACGCTTAACCACATTACGACCATGATTATCGGCGTACCCAAAGAAATAAAAAACAACGAAAACCGCGTGGCTTTGACGCCTGCGGGGGTAGCAGAATTTCGCAAAAACGGGCATACCGTTTATATTCAATCAACAGCAGGAGAAGGCAGTGGCTTTGAAGATGCCGAGTACGAAAGTGCAGGTGCCACCATTCTGCCTACGATTGAGGAAGTATATGCGATAGCGGAGATGATTGTGAAGGTGAAAGAGCCGATTGCTTCGGAATATGCGCTTATCAAAGAAAACCAACTGTTGTTTACTTATTTTCACTTTGCTTCGTCAGAAGAACTGACTCACGCAATGATTGAAAGAAACGCTGTGTGTTTGGCCTACGAAACCGTTGAAAAAACAGACCGTTCTTTGCCTTTGTTAGTACCCATGTCGGAAGTAGCCGGACGTATGGCGATTCAGGAAGGTGCCAAATATTTGGAAAAACCGATGGGCGGACGCGGTATTTTGCTCGGTGGTGTTGCGGGGGTAAAACCTGCCAACGTGTTGATTTTGGGAGGTGGAATTGTGGGAACACAAGCCGCTAAAATGGCAACAGGTTTGGGAGCCAACGTGACCATTGTGGACGTAAACCTGAATCGCTTACGCTATTTGGAAGACGTTTTGCCGGCCAATGCCGACACCGTCATGTCGAATGAGTATAACATTCGTCAGTTAATCAGGCAGTCTGACCTTATCATCGGCGCGGTGTTGATTCCAGGTGCAAAAGCTCCGCACCTCATCACTCGTGACATGCTTAAACTGATGAGAAAAGGGACTGTATTGGTAGACGTAGCGGTAGATCAGGGTGGTTGTATCGAAACCTGTAAACCTACTACGCACGAAAATCCGATTTATGAAATTGACGGAATTGTTCACTATTGCGTAGCTAATATGCCCGGTGCAGTTCCTTATACCTCTACGTTGGCATTGACCAACGCCACTTTACCCTACGCCATTCAATTGGCCAATAAAGGCTGGCAAAAAGCCTGCAATGATAACGAAGACCTTAAAAAAGGCCTGAATGTAGTAAACGGAAAGATTGTTTATAAAGCCGTAGCAGACGCTTGGGGATTAGAATATACTCCTCTGCAAGCGGTATTGGAAGAAAAATCTGAACTTGCCGTTACTGCTTAGTAACGAAAATAGATAAAGAAAAGGTGGGTTAATTTTATATTAACAATGATTGACGAAGAAAAGTCCGAACCTTATGGTCCGGACTTTTTTATTTTGTGTCTATTAAAATTATTTTTTACTACCCCCCTAAAAACAACATGGCCCCATCTCAGTGAAATGGGGCTAATGCCAAATAACGTTTTTTAACAAACATATTTCGATTATTATTTTTCCAATACACTTTCTAAATCCGCAGGAGAATAAAAAACAGACTTTAAGGTTTTGTTGTCGGCGGTGCGATAGACGAGGTATTTACCGCTGTCTTCTCGGTAGTAGCACTCGGTACCTTTGTCCTGAAAATGCTTTACGGTCGCTTCGGCTTCTTCGATGGTGTTGCAGGCTTTGCTCATATTGGAGCGCTGTACTTCATCAAACAAAGCTTTGAATTTATCACCCAAACCAAATTCCAATACCGCACCCGAAAGTACATACTGAATATCTGCCAAGGCATCGGCTACGCCTACAATGTCTTTTTCCAGAATGGCCACTTCGAGTTCTTTCAGTTCTTCGGCAATGAGTGCCACGCGCAGGTTGCAGCGGTCGGGAGAGGGGATTTGGGGAGTATCAAGAATGGGGTGTTTGAAAGTACGGTGAAACTCAGCAACTTGATTGAGGCAGTCTAATTTTTCCATACGAGGTACGTGATTCTGTTAATTGTTATCCGTTGTCCAATAGGGAAAACGAGTTCAAAACTAACAAAAAACTCAATTTTTACTGATAATATTCGCCAAAATAGCACTGAGTATTATTAATACCGGTAGGTTTGATAATAACATCCGTGGCACCTGCCAGTTTTACTTCTTCCACCATTCAGGGGTCAACACACGTAGAATGGATAAAGATGGGAAAGTCAACCGTATTCCTGTTCAGGCATGTAAGCCACTTGAATCTGTTATCTGTAAGTCTGTCATTCCCCTTTTTCGTCATTCGTTAAGTTCTTTTACGGTTCAACCGACATTTCCCTACGCTTTACCCAGTAAAACCAACGCTTTAGTCCCTGTTTTTGGGGATTTATGTCCCAATTCTTTAATTTTAGCCCTTTAAAAAATGGTACATTTATACCTCTTTTCACTTTCCCACTCATAGAATGTATAACCGCCCGCTGGTTTTTTTATTTTTATTCCTAATCGGTTGGGTTCCGAAAGAAGCCTTTACGCAATCCTCAGATATTTCATTTCAACACCTCAGCCCCGAACAGGGGCTTCCCATCCACTACGCTACGGGAATTGTGCAGGATACCTCGGGCTTTATTTGGATTGGAACAATGGCTGGATTGGCGCGTTACGATGGGGTTCGCTGCAAGGTCTATGACCACGACCGACAAGACCCCTACTCACTTTCCGACATTCTTGTCAGATCGGTTTTTCTGTCAAAAAACGGGACTTTGTGGGTAGGAACGCAACACGGATTCAATCGTTTCGATTTCAAAACCCAACGCTTTGAACGGTTTCATTTTACAAAATACAGCGAGCGTTCTGACTACATTCGCTGTATTGAAGAAGATTCGCGGGGAAAACTTTGGTTGGGTTCCGCCAATGGGCTCATTATTTTTGACCCTTAAACGAAACAATCCGAACTTTTAAAACTCCCCACCGATGCTTCTTCCAAAGCATTGGTGTATTCGATCCGTACGCTGTTGGTAGATCGAACTACGATGTGGATTGGTACGGATATGGGGCTTTATCGCTACGATATTGAAAGCAAGTCGTTTCAGGTATTTTGCAAAAGTGACGAATTGGGCAGTATCCCCGGCAACTCCGTTACAGCCTTGGTGAAGCATCCCAAAACCGGGGACCTTATCGTTGGGAATCGCAATGGTATGATGTCCTCGTTAAATCTTCATTCAGAACATTTTTCAAAAATTGACATCAGCATCCGAGAATCCAGTGAAATAACCTGCCTGTTTTTTGACAAAAGCGGTAAGCTTTGGGTAAGTACGCGAGGCGACGGCATCTTTTACCAGGATGCCATTCAACAAAATTTTATTAATTACCAAAGCGACATCAACAATCCCAACAGCCTGAGTTCTACCTACGTAAAAACTATTTTTCAAGACCGCTCTGGGGTACTTTGGTTTACGACTTCCTACAAAGGAATAAGCCGATTTAATCCTAATAATCAATCGTTTTCTTCGCCTTTAAAAAATATTGACTACAAACCTAAGTCGGCCAACGGAGCTGCCATCAACCGCATTGCCCTCGACAATCAAAATAACCTTTGGCTCGCAACTGATGATGGGTTGCTGTGGGTCAATCAAAAAACGAATCAACATAAGATTTATCGGCATGATGATGCTAACTCTGCCAGCCTAACTGATAATTCGGTCAATTGTGTCTTTGTCGATAAAACAGACCATGTTTGGATAGGGACACACACTCATTTTCATCACTTAGACCCCAGTACGGGAAAGTTGGAGTACTTTCCGTATTTACCGAATGAAAAAATGCCTTCGCCGCCGCCACAAATTCCCCGTACTGATTTTTTGGCAGGAAAAAACGTGTACGATATCCACACCACTGGCGACGGGCGCCTTTTTATAGGCACGGAGGAAGGCCTCACTATTTTTGACCCGCGCACCCGAACTTTTGCCAATCGATTTAATGACGAACGAATCAGACGTTTGCCCATCAATCGGTACAATAGTTTCTTTCTCGATAGCAAACGAAATCTGTGGGTAGGATGCGGTGTCGATGAGGTGCTTTGTATCACTCCTGATTTATCAAAAGTAACTACCTATCGCTATCAGGAAAACAACCCAAAAAGCCTTCCCGATAACGGTGTCATGTCGTTTGCGGAAGACTCAAAAGGAAACATTTGGATGGGTACTGACAATGGTTTGGGCAATCTGGATATAAAAACGCAGCTGTTTACCAATTATTCTACCAAAAATGGAATTGCGAACAACTACGTATCGGCGCTGATTCGGGTAGGCAATACCGTATGGATGGGAACGGCCAATGGGTTAACCCGTTTTAATGACAAAGGCAAACAGTTTGTGTCTTTCGGCAGAGCCGATAATCTCCAGATGCTGTCCGTCGAAACCAAGTCCGTGGCCAAAGATTCATTGGGTTATTTGTATTTCGGAGGTCTGTACGGGCTGGTGAAATTTCATCCCGATTACGTTAAAACCAACACCTTTGTTCCGCCGATAACCATTACTTCGCTGCGGGTGTATGGACAGGAAATGTTGCCAACACTTATTCACCCGTCCGACAACCCGATTAGTCTGGCGTATGACCAAAACGATTTGACCATTGATGCAGCAGCGCTCAGTTATGACCATTCAGAGAATAATCTGTATACTTTTTGGCTCGAAAATCTCGAAAAACAATGGAGCTCACCCAGCCATCAATCTACCCTAAACTACCTGAATGTGCCTCCGGGCGAGTATATTCTGCACGTAAAAGCGGCCAACAATGATGGTATTTGGAATCCCGTTGCTTATCGTCTTCCCATAACGATTCGCCCCCCTTTTTGGCAAACCTGGTGGTTCAGAACGTTACTCATACTGGTGATTATGGGGACAGGATTCTACTTCTACCGCCTGCGGGTCAAAATGATTGAACACGAGCACGCCATCGAAGTGAAATTGTTGGAAGAACAGCGCACTCTTCAAAAACAACTCAATAAAGAGCTCACCGAGAAACTGGATTACCAACAAAAATTTGAAAAAGCTCAAACCCAACAGGCCGAAACTGAACGAAAAACCATCCTGCTGGAACGGGAAAAACTCCTGTCGCGCTATCAGAATCTGGTCAATCAGCTTAATCCACACTTCCTTTTCAACAGTTTGGCCGTACTGGATAGCTTGATTTACAAAGACCATAAGTTGGCCTCCAAGTACCTGCGCCAATTAACCAAAGTATATCGGTATCTGATAGAAAACGACGACCACGAAACCGTCACGCTGGAGCAAGAACTGCGATTTGCCCGAGATTTTGTGAGCCTGTTGCACATGCGCTACAACGACGGGCTCTGCATAGAAATCCATTTGGACAAAAGTCTGTATTCCAAAAAAGTAGTACCCGTTACGTTCCAAAATCTCATTGAAAACGCCGTAAAACACAACATAACCGCCTTAGAATCACCTTTGTGCATTACAATAAGGGAAGAAGACAACTATTTGGTGTTTAAAAACAATTTACAAAAACGAGGCTCCGTGAGTACTTCCAATAAAAGAGGACTCAATGATTTCAGGGCATTGTACAGTTATCTGGCCAATCGCCCCATAAAAATTGTAGAAATGGAAAACCATTTTACCGTGTACGTTCCCTTATTGGATTAACGCCTCATCGGATTATTGGGAAGGATTAAGTCTTTAAATGAACGACTCGAATTATTTTTTTTAAGATAGTAGATTGCAGTTCATTAATTTTACTCAACAAATTTTAAAAATACCCATTACTCAACCCTACAAACATGAATGACCAACAAAAGAAACTTGTTCAAACCAGTTTTGCCCGTATCGTACCCAAAGCAGAATATGCTGCAAAGTTGTTTTACGGTCGGCTTTTTGAAATACTTCCAGAAGTAGAACCCTTATTTAAAAGTGACCTTAAAACTCAGGGCATCAAGCTTTTTCAAGTCATCAGTTTTGCGGTTTGCTCGTTAGACAATTTAGACGAACTCCTGCCTATATTACAAGATTTAGGACGACGCCATGTAAAATACGGAACACAACCTCAGCATTATGCTTCGGTGGGTGAGTCATTTATCTGGACCTTGGAAAAGGTATTGAAAGATGATTTTACGCCTGAAATCCGACAAGCTTGGCTGGATATATACAGTTTGATGTCGGCGGCTATGATAGACGCCGCCTACCAAGAAACCCCTTGAAATAGATGGAATCGCTCACTAACACATCATCCCAAAGCAATGAATTACCCGCAGTACCAGCGAGTGATGCAACCGACTATGGAAATACAATTTCGGATGTTAAATACCAAAATTTAGTCAGTCAGCTAAATCCACACTTTCTTTTCAATAGTCTGGCCACGTTGGAGAGCCTCATTTACAGTGACCAACGGTTGGCTGTGAAGTTTTTGAGCCAACTTACCCGCGTTTATCGCTACATTCTGACGACCCGAACTACTCCCTTGGTGAAGCTCTCAGCAGAAATAAATTTTATCAAAGATTATGCAGATTTACTGCAAACCCGTTTTGGAAAAGGACTTCAGGTTATCATCAACGTTTCTGCCAAAGCCAACGAGAAGCAGATTGTACCCGCCGTACTGCAAATTTTGGTAGAAAATGCAACCCGTCACAACATAACTGACCCGGAATCACCACTGATTGTTACTATCAATACAATTGAAGACCAACTTATTATAGAAAACAACCTTCAAAAAAAGCAAATTTTAGAGCCTCAGCGCAAAGAAGCCCTCAAGAGTTTATGCAATTTATACACGTATTTTTCTCCTGTTTGTATAGAAATTCAGGAAACACCCGAAACATTTAAAGTTATATTACCACTCATTTAAAACTTTATCAATTCATTCGTACTCAACCAATAACCTATATTCACCATGAAAGTCCTGATTGTCGAAGACGAAATCCTCATCGCCGAACAACTCCAACGAATGTTGAAAGATATTGCTCCTCAAGCAGAGGTATTGGACGTACTGCACAGCGTAAAAACGGCCCGGCGTTGGTTTATGCAAAATGCGGAACCCGATTTGTTGTTTATGGACATTCAACTTTCCGACGGCATCAGCTTCGATTTATTCAACTATTTTGACATCAAATGCCCCATTATCTTTGCCACGGCCTACGACGAATACGCCATTAAAACCTTTAAAGTCAACGGCATTGATTATTTATTAAAACCCATTGACGAAGAAGACCTCATTCGGGCGCTGGAAAAATTCAAGGCGCTCAAAAAAAACACCCAGATTCCTGCTGACCTGCTTCAAACGTTGGTCAATCACCCGGCACAAAAAGGGAAAATGTACAAGGAAAAACTCATTGTTCAGCACCGCAACGCGTCGATTCCCATCAATCTGTCGGACGTCACGGTTTTTTACCTCGACCAAGTTATTTACGTGGTGACCAACGACGGACAAAAATACATTGCCGAGCAAAACACGTTGGACGAAATTGAAGACATTTTGAACCCGACTGACTTTTTCAGAGCGGGCCGCCGACAGATCATCAACCAACAGGCGATTGAAAGCTACAAAGGCGATACATCAGGAAAATTGTTTCTTAAACTGAGAAGTACCCAAATGCCCGAAGTAGAAATCAGTCGCGAAAAAGCGCCCGTTTTTAAGCGTTGGATAGACCGGTAATACTACTCTCGCTACATAAGCACCTTGTTTAGCCTTTTCAATGGTTTGTGGCCCTTTTGACATACCTTCCTCAACACCTACCCGCTTACACTCAAGCATTGCGTATGGTTTCTTATGCTGTTCATAGATATGAAGATACAATACTTCTTCTGTTTCAGACTGAATACTGCACAATAAGTTAGTATCTAACGACTTCGCAATTATACAAGCATTCCTAAGTACGTCATTACTTAAAAGACTGGCTCCGGTTTTCTCCATTCCTTCCAAATCAAAATCGGTTTTTTTAAGCGCCTTTAAGATTGAATGCGCCGTTATGTTATTTCCTGTTTTTGGAAAATTCAGAATAAAACTCCGAATAATCGGATGAAGCGAGTATTCTACTATTATGAGACTTAGATTCAAGAATCAAATGCAATCTACTGATTGAGTAGATTTATTGTATAAAAAAAGAGTTAGCGAGTGTGTTATTTTTGGGTATCGAATCCTAAATAACATGAGAAATTTCATCG
>NZ_JAIXST010000211.1 GCF_027484545.1 Runella sp.
ACAATCAAGGCGGCAATCAAAACGGCTATAATTCCAGGAATAGCCATCGCAATAGCGGCTTTTCGATTATAAGCCCCTTCTTTAATAAACCTTACAGAAGCGGGTGGCATTAGAAATGCACAAGAGCCCATCATGATCGGAAAGGCCACTTGTGGCGACAAACCTAAAGCAAAGACCATTGCCATACATGGGGCATAAAGACCGATACCCGCGGTCATTAAAGCCCCCAAAAGAAAGTTTACTACCACCGCAATAATGAGTTTGATACCGCTCAGACCAATGGCTGTACCACCACCTTGAATCCATTGCATTTTACCTGCAAACATAAATCCAGCTGTAATCAGCAGCGCAATGCCCATCGTCAGCCGTATTTTCTTCTCAGACATTTTTGAGACAATACCCGCACCCAATATCGCACCAGCAGCAGCAGATAGCAACATCAGAATCAGAGTGATGGGTTCTACTTCAATAACCGTAATGAAAATAAGGGCTTGAATTAAGACAGGAATCGTGTTGGCCACATTGAGGGTGCCGGGCAAAACACGGTCTTCTGTTTGTTTGGTAAATTTCAATAAAGCCGTTTGAGGTGCAAATGCGCCAATGCCTAAGACATCAAAAAAATTGACTACAAAACCGATGAGGCCTGTTTTTAACCAACTGACATTCTCAAGATTGTTTTTATGCTTTAAAAAATCTTGGATTAAGATGGTGCTATACCAAATCGTCAATACGGCTAATGAAAGCCAAATGAATTGTATCATGTTATTTTTAAATTTAGGTTTTTTGTAAAATATATCCCTCAGTAATTTCAGCAGTTTAATGCCTTATCAAAGAAGAAAATTCTTGTTTTATACCAGAAATAGTGTCCATTCCCTTTGTCAAAGTTTTCAACAAAGTAAAAACAATAAGTATGATTCGGTTTTTTACAACATGCTTCATTAGCTTGTACCTTATTACAAGCCTTTTTGCTCAACAAACACCGTCCTCCTTAGAAGCCTCATTTCGTACTTACCAAGAAATGAAAAAAGAGACGCCCTATAAACTCAACTGGGTATCATTGGGGCCAACCTTAAACTCAGCCCGCGCTGATGTGGTGCAAGTAGATGCCACGCATCCAGGTACGATGTATGTTGGTTTCGGCTCAGGAGGCTTATGGAAGACGGTGAATAATGGCATCAATTGGCAGTGTATTTTTGAAGAACAGGCGTCTTTAGGCATAGGCGATATGGAATTAGCCCCGTCAAATCCGAATATTATTTATCTTGGAACAGGTGAAAATCTTAAAAAACCACGCAATTTTACCTTGACAGGCACAGGTATGTATCGCTCAAATGATGCGGGTAAAACATGGCAGCACATCGGGCTTGAAGATTCTTGGGCAATCGCTGAAATTGCGATACATCCTAAAAATCCTGATATCGTGATGGTAGCGGTATTGGGTCATTTGTGGTCAAAAAACAACAATAGAGGACTTTATCAAACCATCAATGGCGGTAAGACATGGCAGAAAGTAGTGTATATTGATGACAAAACGGGGGCAAATGATGTAGTAATAGCTCCATCAAACCCTAATATCATGTATGCTTCTACTTGGGAGGTTTATCCGAGTATCACAGGAAAAAACAGTGGCATTCATAGGAGTACCGATGGTGGAAAAACTTGGATAGCTTGCACCAAAGGCTTACCCTCTGGGGCATTAGTGGGGCGCATTGGGTTGGCGGTGTCGCATACAAACTCCTTAAAAGCCTATGCTTTTGTTGATAATCTGAACAATCCAAAGGGCGAAGCCGCGGAATTGTACAAAACAACCGACGGCGGTCTAACTTGGGCAAAAACCCATAACACGCCCTTTTACGTTTTCTCGGTCATTGGCTGGTATTTTACCGATGTGTATGTCAATCCTCAAAATGATGAAGAAGTTTATTGTTTGGGTGTTCGTTTGGCGCATAGTACAGACGGGGGCAAAACGTTTTCGTTTATCGGTGGCAATGTGACCCGTTCCACGCCAAGTTTGGCAAAAGGTTTTCACTTAGACCAATGCGAATTATGGATAAATCCCAACAATCCCAATCATCTTGCAGCAGGCAATGACGGTGGTTTTTATGTGAGTTATGACAAGGGTTTGTCGTGGTTTCACTACAATAATATCCCCGTAGGTGAATTTTACGACATTACAATTGACAAAAAAAACTATGTGATTTATGGCGGGACGCAGGACGATGCAACGGTTTATGGGCAGCCCAAAGAATTAAAACCCAATTTTCCCGACACTTGGAAATACCTTTGGATTGACCCTTGGGATGGTGGTGATGGTTGCGTCTCGGCAGTTGACCCCGAAGATGATAATACGGTGTATTACAGTGCCCAACATGGATATGCCATTCGATACGACAAAAAAATGGACAGCACTCATGTTATTCAACCCGAATTGCCCAAAAACAGTAAAGACACGCTTACTTTCAATTACATAACACCTTATTTTATCTCGCCACATCAGAGTAAAACCCTGTATCATGGTGGTAATTTTATCTTTAAAAGCACCAATAGAGGCGATAATTGGCAAACAATCAGTCCCAATTTAGCTGTTTCATCAAGTGCTGAAAAGAAATCCTTTTCAACAGGCGCACTCGTAGAATCTAAAATCGAAAAGGGATTGCTCTACGCAGGTACAGACAAAGGCGCATTTTGGGTAACTAAAAATGATGGCGCAAAATGGGAAGAAAACAGTAAAGGACTTGCCAATAATTATATTCGCAGCATTTGCCCTTCTCATTTTGCCAAAGCAAGGGTTTATGTAGCGATGACAGGCATCAATTATGACGACCTTCAAAGTTATCTTTACGTATCAGAAGATTATGGCAAAAACTGGACAAGCATCGCCTCAGGCTTGCCAAATGAGCCCGTCAATGTGATTTTAGAAGACCCGACTGAGGAAAATATCTTATACGCAGGTGGCTTGCGAGGCGTTTATATCTCTAAAAACAAGGGCAAAACATGGGCATATTTGGGCAATAATATGCCAAGTGCTGCCGTCGCCGACCTTGAAATCCATGAAGGCACAATGGATTTAGTGGTTGCAACGCATGGCAGAGGGATTTATAAAATCAATCTACGACCCATTCATGCGATGACCTCTAAAAATTTAGCTTTGGACAAAGACCATTTGTTTGATATTTCCGAAAGTCAACGCCCGTGGTTTAGTTCACATAGCGATGAGCCTATTTACCAAACACTTGAAAAAACGAGTATTCCATTTTGGTTGAGTAATGCCAAACCCATCACTTTTTCACTGAAAGACAAAGACAATAAAGTCGTATGGATAACGACCATACAAGGCCAAAAAGGGTTTAATGAATACCGTTGGGATTTGGTGGTGAAAAGAGAAAAGAGTAATCTACCCTACTTTGTACATTATGACAGATTTTTGGAAGCAGGGACGTATAAAATGGTGCTAACGGATGGAAAAACAGAACTTGAACAGCCTTTTATTTTAAATAATGGAATTTCACCGCATAAAAAATAATCATTTCTCAACAAGCTATTCAACCATAACAACCAAATAAAATGAGCACCTTTCCAAGTATTTTCAATGATGTCATTGGTCCGGTCATGCGCGGCCCATCAAGTTCGCATTGTGCGGCATCTTTGCGCATAGCCCGCCTATGCCGCGACTTGATGGACGAAAACATCAAAGACATTTTGATTGAATTTGACCCCAACGGCTCATTGGCAACCACGCACAAAAGCCAAGGCTCAGACATGGGCTTGTTTGGCGGGTTTTTAGGTTGGGAAGCCTACGATGAGCGCTTGCCGGAATCTGAAAGATACCTCGCTGCTGCGGGAATCAATGTGGAAATCAAAATCTGTGATATCAAGGCCGACCATCCCAATACCTATAAAATTAGACTCGAAAACGATAAAGAAACCCGAAACCTAACGGCTATCTCTACAGGTGGTGGTATGATTGAAGTCATTGAAATTGATGGTATTAGAGTGGCTATGGCCGGCGATTATTTTGAAACCCTTGTTTATTGTACCGAATCAGATGAAATTATCTCTTTTCTGAAAGCCTCCATTCCTTACGATTCAATAGCGTTTCACCAAGGGAAAATCAGTTTTGTGGAAATCAAATCCCAAGCCCCCATTGACGAGATTATTTGTGATGAGTTGAAGGCAATGAATAGCGTTTTGTTTATAAAATGCTTGAAGCCTGTACTGCCCGTAATGGCCAGAAATAACCTGCAAGTGCCTTTTATTACTTGCCATGAAATGCTTGCCTACAATGAAGGAAAAAATAAATCATTATGGGAACTGGCCGTTGATTATGAAGCTGCTCGCGGAAATATTTCTGCCGACGAAGTGTTTGAAAAGATGCGTAAAATCATTCACATCATGGGGAATGCCATTGATTTAGGTCTGAAAGGTACGCATTATGAAGACAGAATATTGGGGAGTCAGTCGCTGCAATTCCAACAAAAACTGGCCGCGAAACAATTGGTCGGTGGCGATGCCAACAACAGAATAATTATGTACGTATCGGCCATGATGGAAGTGAAAAGTTCCATGGGGGTCATCGTGGCCGCACCCACTGCGGGCTCGTGCGGGGCGTTGCCTGGAGCATTGTTTGGAACAGCCCATGCGATGGATTTGCCCGAGGACGAAATCGTAAAAGCCATGCTCTCAGCTGGTTTGATTGGGGTATTTATAGCGGCTCATGCCACTTTTGCGGCAGAAGTAGGTGGTTGTATGGCCGAAACAGGCTCGGGTGGAGGCATGGCCGCCGCAGCCATTGTAGGCATGAAAGGTGGTACATTGAAACAATCTATTGCCGCGGCATCTTTGGCTTTGCAAAACTCATTGGGTATCATCTGTGACCCCATCGGAAACAGAGTAGAAGCCCCTTGCTTAGGTAGAAACGTAATGGCAGCTACCAACGCCGTTTCCTGCGCCAACATGGCCTTGGCAGATTATGAGCAACTTATTCCTTTAGACGAAGTAATCGAAACCATGAAAGCCGTAGGGGATCAAATTCACCATACGCTGCGTTGTACCAACCTCGGTGGGCTATCTATCACCAAGGCAGCAAAAAAAATCGAAGCCATGCTCGAAGAGCAGCCCGGTAAATTCTTTAAGAGTTGTTGAAAATATCGTTTTCAAGCATAAAAATAGATCTTATGGCATCAAAATTAAATTTGTACCGGCAATGAAGAATATCCCCTATCTAAACAAAAATACACCTACCAAACCCTGTCACCCTACCAAAAGCACTTGTTTGAGGATTTTATCAACGAGGAAATTCCAATCGGAAAGAAAATTACGGAGGTGCTAACGAACCATACGAGCCTGAGAACCAATAATAAGTAGACGTAAACCCTATCCCTCCAAAATGCCTAAATTCTTTACTGTACTCTTTCTCTGCGTAGCCTTTAGCGCTTACTCCCAAAAGACCCATACCGTTTGGTTGGATGATTTGGTGATTCAGACCTATTCCGAAGGTATTCGTCCGGTACAGGCAAAAAAAAATTACTCAAACGATACATTACGTATCAACGGAACAAAGTATGCCAGAGGTCTTGGGGCTCAATCGCCTTGTGTATTGGCGTTTGACTTGGATAAAAAGGCCACCCGTTTTTCGGCGTTGATTGCCGCCGACGATTTAGGCAATAAAGACATTCCGCTCACTTTTTACGTCATGGGCGACGGGAAGGTGCTGTTTGAAAGCAAAGCCATGAGGATTGGTGATGCACCTGTTCTGATTGATGTTGACCTGACGGGCATCAAACAATTGGGGCTTTTGGTAACGGATAAAGTGGGTGGCATTAACAACAAAAGAACGTACTGCAATTGGGTAAATGCCCAAGTGGAAATGTTGGACGGCAGTAAGCCTGAACACGTACAGCATTTGGGGGAAAAGTACAATTTAACCCCACCCACTTCCAAAAAACCAAGAATCAACTCGCCCAAGCTCTTTGGGGCAACGCCGAATAATCCCTTCCTCTATACCATTGCCGCAACGGGACAAAAGCCCATTCTCTTTTCGGCACAAAACCTGCCGAAAGGGCTTTTCTTGGATGAAAAAACGGGAATCATCACAGGAAAAGTCAGCGAAAAAGGGACGTACATAGCCACCCTTAATGCCAAAAATGCTCTGGGCGCAGCCACAAAAAAATTGACCATTAAAATCGGTGATATCATTGCCCTCACGCCCCCGATTGGTTGGAATGGTTGGAATTCGTGGGAAGCGCACATTGACCGGGAAAAAGTGATTGCCTCGGCAGATGCGATGGTAAAAATGGGCTTGCGTGATCACGGTTGGAGCTATATCAACATCGACGATGCCTGGCAAGGCGTGCGGGGCGGGCCGCTTACAGCATTGCAACCCAATGAGAAGTTTCCAAAATTCAAAGAAATGGTGGACTATATCCACTCGCTGGGACTGAAAGCGGGCTTGTATTCCACGCCTTATATTTCCAGTTATGGTGGCTACGCCGGCGCTTCTTCTGATTTTGAAAAAGGCGGAGAAAACCATGAATCCATCAAAGAGAACCGACGGGCGTTTAACCGCATTGCCAAGTACCGTTTTGAAACCAACGATGCCAAACAAATGGCCGAATGGGGAATTGATTTCCTGAAATATGACTGGCGTATTGACGTCAATTCGACCGAGCGGATGTCCACGGCATTGAAGCAATCGGGGCGCGATATTGTGTTCAGTTTGTCCAACAATGCCCCTTTTGAAAAAGTGACCGATTGGGCGCGTTTGTCCAATATGTACCGTACCGGTCCCGACATTAAAGACAGTTGGACAAGCCTTTTTCTGACGTCTTTTTCGCTGGATAAATGGGCTCCCTATTCAGGCCCGGGTCATTGGGCTGACCCGGATATGATGATTGTGGGCAAAGTGTCCATTGGACCCGTCATGCACGATACTCGCCTGACGCCCGACGAACAATACAGCCACGTCAGTATGTTTAGTCTGCTGGCCGCTCCCATGCTGATTGGCTGTCCCATTGAGCAATTGGATGATTTTACCCTGAACCTACTCACTAATGACGAGGTCATTGAAATCAATCAGGACCCTCTGGGCAAACCCGCACGACTGATAGCCGATGAAAACGGCTTGCAAATTTGGGTAAAATCTCTGGAAGACGGGTCGTTTGCGGTAGGCTTATTCAATACAGGCGACTTTGGAAAAACACCCCAATCCTATTTTCATTGGGGAACCGAAACCCCCAAATCGTTCACCTTCGATTTTGCCAAAGCGGGCCTGAAAGGTAACTACAAACTGCGCGATGTATGGCGGCAGAAAGAGTTGGGTACGTTTAATGGGACGTTCAAAACGGAGATTAGGCATCATGGAGTGGTGATGTTGAAGATGGTTTCAGTTAAATAATATCAATCCAATAGCGGTCAACATTATGAAAAAAGCAATTCTGTTCATTGCAAGTTATTTACTAAGTCTCACTTTCATTTTCGGACAGGAGAGTGCGCTGTATACCCAAAAATATACCTACGCCACTCTATCACCTTACCAAAAACAGGTATTCGAGGACTTTATCAACGATGAAATTCCGTCGGGAAAGAGAATCGGGGAGGTGTTGACCAATAAGACCAGTTTGCGGAGCAAGACCCGATTGGCCGAGGCGTTGCTGTTTCGTAATAAAGCAGGCGATAAAGAAAATGCGGTTGAAATTCTGACGTGGATTTTAAAAAATCAACATCGGGACGAAAACACGAGAATTTACGGTATCTGGAAAACAAATATTGATGATGACAAATTTGACCAGAATTGGCGAGAGTTTATCGGTTGTGACCTCATCATCATTCGTAAAAAATACAGCCACTTGTTGCCCAAAGAAATTCTGGAAGAAATGGAAGTGGGCTTGGTACACGCGGCTCGCGGTGCCTTAAAACGAAACGTCGGAGCTGATTATACCAACATTTCCATCATGAGTGCTTTTTTGATGAACTATGTCGGCACCGAATTCAATAGGGAAGAGTTGAAAACGGCCGGGTTAAAGAAGGCATACGATGTATTTAATCTGTATCAATCGCACAAAACATTCAGTGAATACAACTCACCAACCTACTACGGCGTCACGCTCGTGGCGATTGCCCTGTGGCGCGAGTTGGCGCTTTCGCCCGAGATAAAGCAAATGGGACAAACCCTCGAAGCAGCCTTTTGGCACGAGATTACGTCTGTTTATAACCCTAACCTCAAGAACATGGTGGGGCCGTATTTTAGAGGCTATGGCATGGATATGCAGAAATACTTTGCCATCACGGGCATCTGGATTGCCATTGCGGTGGACGATGCCAAATTATCGCCCATCCCACTCAAAAATGGCCCTAAATATGGCGAAATGAGCAACATCGCACCGATTTTCAGCTTAGGTCTGTCTATTCCAAAAGACGATTTAGCCAAGTTAAAGACGTTTTCTAAGCCTCAATTTGTGAGCCGTATAATTCCCAATACTTACAAAGGTGATAGCCTCAAACGGGTCACTGCCATGATGCAGAAAGATTGGATGATGGGTGGACTGTGGGGAAACCGCAGGGTATGGGGACAAATAAAAACGGGAACCATCCATTGGAAAACCGCCGACGGTGAGGTGGGGTGGTTGATGGTACCTGGCGATGGAAAAACCAATGTGCAAGTGAATCAAAAAACGATGAAAGTATTTTTGGCCGACTCCACTGCCCGAAATATCGCCTTTTATGTCTGTGCGCCCAATGCAGCAACAACTTCATTGACGGATGATTTGTGGGCATTACCCAACATGAATTTGGGAATAAATACGGCTCTCAAGCGAACAGTTACCGAAAACGTGGAATCGGCTGCTTTTCAAAAACAATGGGAAGTGTCAGAGCAAAATACTACGATTCTTAAAGTCGTGTATGAGGTTCCTGCGGCTTGGGATGTACAAAAGCCGCTGATTGAAATCACCCCTAAAAAATAAGTCGAGTATGAATAAAGCCCTATTTTTCAGACTACTTACCAATTCCGCCATCATCACTTTTGGGATGGTTTTGGTCTTTATGCTTTTAAATGCCACGCTGAGTGGACACGTTTGGGATGGCATGACGCTCAGTAAATCGGCCTTGACGGGGGAATATTGTGAGTTCAACAATGTGGAAAAGTTCTTTCATCAGTCCATGAATACCTACACCAACTTAGCCTATTTCTTTTTTGGGGTTTTGGTGTTGCAAATCGGCATTAACGACCTAAAAAACAAAGATTTAGCTAAAAAAAGCAAACTTGAGAATTTCCCAGCTTTGTCGGTATTGATGGGGATTTGCTTGATTTATCTCTGTTTCGGAAGTGCTTTCTTTCATGCTTCCCTTACATGGGTAGGCCAAAGAGTAGATATGAATGGTACGTATAGCATCCCCATTGTGCTGTTGGGCATTGCCGTTTATCACCTTTTTCCGAAAAAAAACTTTTCCGAAAACGTTAAAAAAGCTTGGATTGCTTTCTTAGTGCTGGTTATTATTGCTTTTATTCAGGTTCACTTGATGATTTCAAGTGGTAAACTCTTACCTGCGCTGATTTTGTTTCAAACGGTATTGGTGCTTATCATTTACTTTCAAAACCGAAAGGAAAAATCGTTTGTTTTGGCCATTTCAAGCCTTGTATTGATGGTCATTGCCGTCAAAATTCGGGCATTAGATGTCCAAAAAGTAGGTTGCGACCCCCATTCTCTTTATCAAGGACATTCAGTGTGGCATTTTCTGACCGCCCTCAGCAGTTTTTGTGGATACGCATTCTTTCGATTTTCAAAAAATTGGGGTAGTTAAAATCTTTATTTGGTACTAATTGAAATGAAGAGCCATCTTGTTACCTTGGATTTTTAAGAATCTTTATTTATGTTTGAATAGCTGCAATCGAGTGTTTTACTCAACCAGCAGCACCTGCGAATACATGAGATATATGCGAAACACCAAACGACTAAAAACGAGAAAAAAGTAAACCATTTTGACAATTGACCAACGATATTACAAATGGACAGCATCTTAACCGACACGCTGACCGACCTATGTTTTTTATTTTTTTTCCACCGCACATTTTTTAATAACAATTTCACCCACCGCACGGTCAAGCACATTTGGTTTTGCCCGACACACGAGCCAACGCTAAAAAACCAAAAGAGCTTGCCCTTCCGCATCCACAACAATACGGTGGACTTTTACACTATCAGACAGTGTAATTTTACTATCTTTGACCTGTTAAAAATTCATTAGGCACAAATGAACCGCATTAAGGAAGTTTTGAAAGAGAAAGGTATCTCACAAACTTGGCTTGCTAAGCAGTTGGACAAAAGTTACAACACGATTAACGAGTATGCTCGAAATGTGAGACAACCAAGCATTGAGGATTTGTACCGAATCGCAAAAATTCTGGACGTTAGGGCCAAAGATTTATTGAAAGAAGAATAATGAGCAAAGAGAACCAAATAGAAGAAAATCTAATCGAGCAGCTAAAAGGGCTAAAATACATTCATCGCCCTGATATAGTTGACAGGAAATCGCTTGAGCAAAATTTCAAGACAAAATTTGAAGCACTAAACCGAGTTCGCTTGTCTGACAACGAATTTTTAAGGCTTAGAGAGGAAATCATTGAACCTGATGTGTTCAAAGCTTCTAAACTTTTACGTGAAAGACAATACTTCCAACGTGAAGACGGAACGCCATTGCACTATACATTGGTAAATAACAAGGACTGGTGTAAAAACGACTATGAAGTAATCAGTCAGTTACGCATCAATACAGAAAACAGTCATCAGCGGTACGACATCATTTTGCTTATTAACGGTTTGCCTGTGGTGCAAATCGAATTGAAAAAAAATGACATTTCTCCACGAAAAGCGATGCAGCAAATAGTGGATTATAAAAATGAAGCTGGTAATGGTTATGGTAATTCTTTGCTTTGCTATATGCAGTTGTTTATTGTAAGCAACAAAACAAATACTTACTATTTTGCCAATAACCAAAATCAACATTTTGCTTTTAATGCAGACGAACAGTTTTTGCCGATTTATCAATTAGCAGACGAGAGCAACAAGAAAATAACCCACCTTGAATCATTCACGGAAAAATTCCTGACCAAATGCACCTTGGGCAGTATGATTAGCAAGTATATGGTTTTGGTAGAAAGTGAGCAGAGGTTGCTCATCATGCGACCGTACCAGATTTATGCAGTGAAAGCAATTATTGATTGCATCCAACAAAACCGTGGCAACGGCTACATTTGGCATACTACGGGAAGCGGCAAAACTTTGACTTCTTTCAAAGCATCCACTTTACTAAAAGACAATACCGATATAGAAAAATGTTTGTTTGTGGTTGACCGTAAAGACCTTGACAGACAAACCCGTGAAGAGTTCAATAAATTTCAGGAAGGAAGTGTGGAAGAAAATACCAATACCGAAACTTTGGTAAGGCGTTTACTTTCTACCGATTATGCAGATAAGGTAATTGTTACCACCATTCAAAAATTGGGATTGGCTTTGGATGGCACCAACAAAAAAAACTATAAAGAACGCTTAGAGCCACTTCGCAACAAGCGAATGGTATTCATCTTTGACGAGTGCCACCGTTCGCAGTTTAGTGATAATCACAAAGCCATCAAAGAGTTTTTTCCTTATGCACAACTATTTGGCTTCACTGGTACTCCCATATTTGATCAAAATGCGATTTACACAATTCGCGAAGGTGAAGAAGCTTCGTACAAAACAACAGACAGCATATTTGAAAAGGCATTACATAAATACACAATAACTCATGCCATAGACGATAGAAATGTATTGCGTTTTCACATTGATTATTTCAAAGGAAAAGGCACACAAAATCCAAAGCCTGGCGAAGCCATTGCCCAACAGGCAGTAGTTGAAGCTATTTTGGACAAACACGATGCTGCCACCAATTCAAGACGATTTAATGCAGTGTTGGCAACGGCTTCTATCAATAATGCCATCGAATACTATCATCTTTTCAAAGAGATTCAGAAAAAGAAACAAACTGAAAATCCTGATTATGTTCCATTAAACATTGCTTGTGTGTTTTCTCCACCCTCTCAACTCATTGCAAAAGATGGTGACCAGCAAAGCCAAAAAAATGCGGCTGATGTAAAACAGCTGCAAGAAGATTTAGTACAGGAAAGAGAAGACAACAAACAAAATCCTGATGAAAAGAAAAAAGCACTAACGAGTATTATTACTGACTACAATTTGCAGTATAAAACGAATCACACTTTTAACGAGTTCGATTTGTACTATCAAGATATTCAAAGACGCATCAAAGACCAGAAATACAGTAACAAAGACTACGCACACAAAAATAAAATTGACATTACCATAGTGGTAGATATGTTGCTTACAGGTTTTGACAGCAAATACCTTAACACCTTGTATGTAGATAAAAACCTAAAATACCACGGATTGATTCAAGCATTTTCAAGAACCAACCGTGTGCTGAATGATACCAAGCCTTACGGCAATATTTTAGATTTTCGTTCGCAACAAGATGCCGTAAACCAAGCCATTGCATTATTCTCTGGTGAAGATAGTGGTAAAGCCAAAGAGATTTGGTTGGTTGACCCTGCACCTGTGGTAATTGACAAATACAAACAAGCGGTGGAAGCGTTGGGTGTGTTTATGCAAGAACATACTTTGGTAAACGAGCCTCAGGAAGTGTACAATCTGAAAGGTGATGCCGCTCGAATTGCGTTTGTAAAAAACTTCAAGGAAGTACAAAGGTTGAAAACACAGCTTGACCAATACACCGACATAACAGAAGAACAAAAAACAAACATTGAAGCCATACTGCCAACGGAAACTTTACAAGAATTCCGAAGCTCGTATATTGAAACAGCTAAACAACTGCGAGAAATACAACAAAACGATGGTGATGCTGCGCCGCCCGAAATACAACAACTTGATTTTGAATTTGTATTGTTTGCCTCTGCCGTGATTGATTATGATTACATCATGAACTTGATTGCCGACAGTACGCAAAAGAAACCTGCCAAGCAAAAAATGACCAAAACACAGGTGATTAGCTTGCTGAGTTCTAATGCCAATATGATGGACGAGCAGGAAGATTTAACGGAGTACATCAATAGTTTGGACTGGAACAGCGGACAAGATGTAGAATCGCTTGGCAAAGGGTACGATACCTTTAAAGACGACAAATACAACAAAGAACTGGCCGACATAGCTCACAAACACAGCTTACCAACCGCCACCCTGAAAACCTTTGTAGAAGGCATTATGGGCCGAATGATTTTTGACGGTGAAAAACTGACCGACTTGCTGGAACCGCTGGAATTGGGCTGGAAACAGCGACGCATAAAAGAATTGGCACTGATGGAAGACTTAGTTCCCCAATTAAAAAAACTGGCCCAAGGTGCAGAAATCAGCGGTTTGGCAGCGTATGAATAAGCCTTACAATCGATTATTTATGAAATCCGAAGAAATAAAAGAACTTTTTACAAGATTTGAAACTGTGGCTTCCGAACTGGAAGGGGTGGAATGCTGGAGTGCCCGTGATTTACAAGATTTATTGGGCTATAGCAAATGGGAAAACTTTGAAAAAGTAATCCAAAAAGCAAAAGATGCCTGTAAAAACGCAGGCGAAGAAATAGGGTATCATTTTCCTGACATCAGGAAAACGATACCCATGCCCAAAGGTGCTGAAAAAGAGATAGATGACATTTTGCTCACCCGATATGCCTGCTATTTGATTGCTCAAAATGGCGACAGTAGAAAGCAAGAAATTGCTTTTGCTCAAAACTACTTTGCCGTGCAAACCCGTAGGTCCGAACTCGTAGAACAACGCTTATTGGAGTTTGAAAGAGTAAAAGCGAGAGAAAAACTGAGCCAAACTGAAAAACAACTTTCAGGAATACTTTACGAAAGAGGCGTAGATAGCCAAGGTTTTGCTATCATCAGAAGTAAAGGTGACCAAGCTCTTTTTCGGCTCAATACTCAAATGCTCAAACGAAAATTGGGCGTACCCGAAAGCCGACCCATCGCCGATTTTTTGCCTACGATAAGCATCAAAGCCAAAGACTTAGCCGCCGAAATGACAGGGTTGAATGTCCAAAGTAAAGACCTGAAAGGACAAACCAAAATTGAAGAAGAACATATTGACAACAACCTTGCAGTACG
>NZ_JAIXST010000346.1 GCF_027484545.1 Runella sp.
ATCAAGGCAATCAATGAGACAAAAGACAACTCTTTGTAGGCACTGGCATAGCGTAAAGGCTTGAATACAAACCCCTCGCGCTCAATCAGCGTTTGGTGTGAGCGAAGACCCGTAAATACTACCTCGTACCCTTGCGCTTTTAGTTGACGCGCTTTACCGAAGCCAACAAAATAGTGGCTCGGATAGGGCAATAGGACAAACAGCGCGGTTTTCATAGCTATTACTATTCAAATTCATTTTAAAAGCTCGCTTATTAAAGTGAATCTACCAACAAATTATTTAATATAGGCAATTTTGAATCGTAGTCCTTCTCTTGCCCACGTTTATAGATTATTTCCCCCGATTTATTAATTAAAAGAACTTCAGGGATACCCATCACCCCATAGACATCTCTTAACTTTTTATCACCGAAAATGTGTACCCATTCCATTTTGTATTTTTGAACAGCTTTGCTAAAACTTGTTGAATCATCATCCAAATTGATTGAGATAATCTCTAATTTATCAGAAGGATATTTTTCTTTAATTTTTAGCAAAGCTGGAATTTCTTTGATACAAGGACCACACCACGATGCCCAAAAGGTTAGTAAAATATATTTGCCTTTATAATTACTTAATTTGATATTCTTCCCTGTTATATCATGTAAATTGAAATCGGGAGCCAAATCTCTTTTTCGTAAATTTCTTGATTTGAGGGTGTTTTCTATATACTCTCCTTCAATGCTATTTTTTAAGCTATCGGGAAAAACTGTATTATATATCTTAAATAAAGTATCCAGAGGAGTAACTGAGTTTACAATCATCCCTGTTCTGAATAACCAAAATGAATAGTATAGGCTCCCATTCTTTTTAATAAATGCCATGTATTTGTCATTAATTCGTTGTGATTTTTCATGGTATATTTTTACAGTTTTTGAATCATTTTTTGCAATTTTTCCTTCATTAGCAAAGTAGAAATCTTGAAAGTCTTTTACTTCTTTAGCTTTAAAAGCATTTAGCTTGTCCTCCCCCATTTGGCTAACTTCTATAGCATTAATCAATTTCCTTTTGCTTAATGGGTCAGGGGACACTGAATTTGCCATAAAAGTTATCGTTGCGGGTGCGTCAGTTATCCAAAAATTATTGTACTCTCTATATTTAATATTCTTATCTCGATAAGCAATCATAATAGTAGCGTATCTGGAGTAAAAACTATCAGAAAATACACATTGTTTGTCCTTGAAATTTGGCGTTATTTCAGTTCGCCTTACTCCATTTTCATAATATATTACAAATGATTTCTCATTCATATTATCAGGAATAACAACTTTTAAAGAAAATACCTTTTGAGCAATAATTGCATTTGGTAAAAAAAGAAAAAACATTATTAAAAGTTTCATAATCTATATAATTTTAAGAGATAGGCTTTTTCCTCCAGCCTATCTCCTGAAAATACTTAGTTGGGAATTATACAATTACTACACATCCTCTTCCGAGGCCAGCCACGTTACATTCACACCCTCCATGTGTTTGAATAGAGCATATATAATCTCTGTTATCATAACATCTTGTACATGCAGATCCTCCATACTCTTCTCCTCCTTTTATTGCTTTCATCTGACTGCGAGAGAGGATATTCTCAGAAAAATGCATCAAAATCTTTTTCATGTTTGTAATGTTTTAGTTAAACGATTAATTTATGTTGATTCGGCCAAATCCTTTTCTAAACTCTCTAATAACATTCCAATTTCATTCAATTTATACCAACGCCCCCAATAAAGGCCATCAACATAGAAAGTGGGTGTCCCAGGAACATTAGCCGCACTTGTCCATGTACAATGTCCATCTGCTGCTCTCTGATAGATTTCAGTATTAGATACAGGGAAGTTAGCAGCCCATTTTTCATAATTCCGAATTGGTTGTTTGTACAAGCCCTGCAAAGCTGCCGCTACATCACTACCTGCAGCTTGCAATGCCAAAATATGACGAGCAATTTGTCCAACAGAATCATTAATATCGTGGCAGGTAGTAAAGAAAATATGCGCCTTTATATTAGAAGATAAAGAAAGCAACTCTTCTAATTCATCATGCCCTTTCCCACACGGCCCGCAGTAAGGATTAGTTACCATCGTAATGGTATGCTCGGCAGCGGGGTTTCCCAAAATAATCGGTTGTAAATCGGCAGGTACGGGAGGCATTCTTTTTTGTTTTGCTAAAAGTGCATTAAAGATGTCAGCGTTGTTTTTAAACTTCCGTAGTTCGCGTTGCCACTCGTCAGCTTGTTTTGATTTTAGGAGCAATGGCTTGATAATGAGCCAAAGGAGGATGGGAAGTGCAAATGCAACAGCCAAGCCCCCTAACCCCCAATGGGGGGATAAAATTGTTCCCCCATTGGGGGTTAGGGGGCTGAGACACTCCACCCAAATCACTACCTGCACCGCCACGCACAGCGGGCACCACTGCTTGGCTACCCGCCATTGATACCAGATAGACCAAAAAGTGTAAGGCAATGCCAAGAAGGAAAGAACTCCCAAACCCCATCCCCCAGCCCCTTCCCCTGTGAGGGAAGGGGAGTTTAAAAACCCTTCTCCTGAAAGGAGAGGGGCAGGGGTGAGGTTAAAAATCCAGCCGCCCATAAAATAGAAAAAACCGACTTCGCTCCAGCCTAACCAAGACGTGATTTTGGCGGCGGGAGAAGTGAGGATATGGTTGCAGTCGGTGTGGTTGTTGAGGCGGCAAAGCGAGTCAGTGAAATCGTTGGTTTTGCCATACTGCACCGATAACAGCAAAGCCGTGAGTATCATGCCTATGGCTTTGAGTCCTAACAGTACTCCTGTGGATAAGTTGGGGCTTTGGAATATGCCTGCGACTGTCAACAGTACAAAGCCCGCGATAATCAGCGGCCAACGGAGGTTTTCGAGTTGCTCTTTTTGGCGTTTGGCGGCATAATCCTTTTCGCCCGAGGCTTCGGTAGGTTCGGCAATGAATACTACGCCCGACCATTTTTTAAGGAAGTCTTCGCGTGTTTCGGTGATGCGTTTTCCTTTTTCGGTACGGTAGGTGAACGCTTCGCCAGTAGCCCTTTCTACGAGTACAAATGTGCCACCGCTGGTACGCAGATGCGCTATGTAAGGCACCTGCAACAAAGCCAACTGTTCAGCATCAATGCGCAGGGCGGCGTTTTCAATGTGATAACGGTCGAGGGTATCGCCCAAACTCAACAGGCTCGGATAATCGGGGTGCTGTTCGAGGGTATCGCGCAGGGTAGTGAGCGTAAGGTGTGGGCGTAGGTCACGCAGGTAGGCCCATGCTACTCCCAGTAGGTTTTCTCGTTCGGTAAAGGAATGGAAGTTTAACGTCGTCATACAACCTTTATCTATCTGTAATCTGTTTAGGTAGCACAAACCTAACCAATCTTCCTTTAGGGTCTTATCAGGATTTCTGATAAAATTATCAGAAATCCTGATAAAATAATTCAAATCTTCCTTATAATACTACTACTTTGACCGCTTGATAAGTTTTTGAAAAATAATATAGCCTTTTTGGCTTTTTTTACTTTATTGACAAAAGTTACACGATACCCTACAAGAAAATTAGATCAAAGCTTCTGCCTATCATGGTAAAGAGCGGTCGTTTTTTGATTAAAACAGTCATTAACCAAAATCTAATAAATCGTAGCGTATGAATGAGAATATCCTTGGCCTAAAATTGCGCAAACGTCGGAATGAACTGGGCAAGACGCAGGAGTGGGTTGCGTTGGAGTTAGAAACCTCCATGAAAGTAAAAGTGAGCCAGCCTACCGTCAATAACTGGGAAAACGGTAAATCCTGTCCTTCCCTTCCACAGCTTCGGGCATTGGCCAAAATCCTCGGCCTCAAACTATCTTATTTAGTATCAGATACAGATACAGATACAGATACAGATACAGATACAGATACAGATACAGATACAGAAAAATTGCAGCTCATGCTCGAAGAATACGCCGAACGATGCCAACGACTGGAAAAGATGAACGATAGACTGATGAAAGAAAATGAGCAACTGCGGGATAAATAGGAATCTTGTCAAACCCAACAAAAAAAGGCAGAAGTCCATCAGAACTTCTGCCTTTAACCAATCACCTTACAAACATCTATTTTACAAACTCAAAATCTTAATTTCTGTACGGCGGTTTTGCTGGTGTTCTTCTTCCGAGCATGGGGTACCGTCTTGGCACTTATTCACTAATTTGCTTTCCCCATACCCTGCCGCAATGATTCGCTTAGAGTTAACTCCCTGCTTCACAATGTAAGCAACAGCGGCTTTGGCGCGTTTGGTGGAAAGTGTTTTGTTGTATTTGGTAGAAGAGCGGCTATCAGTATGCGAACCAAATTCGATTTTCATTTTAGGATATTTGTTCATCAGTTCCACCAACTTTTTCAATTCAGTCGAGGCATCGTCACGAATATCCCACTTGTTTAAATCGTAGTAGATATTATCAATCTTGATGACATCGCCTTTTTCAAACATGGTAATATTGGCTTCTGACGTTTCTCCACCTTTTACCTTACTTCCCATCGTACCGAGATTGTCTTTCAACGCCTCAATGGAATAGTCACAACCGCTCGGAACTTCAAATTTGTACGTTCCGTTTTCGTCAGTTACCGCCTCCTGAACAGAGCCATCACATTCGTTATGCAATAATACTTTTACGCCGGGAATGGGTTTGCGATCCTTTTGAGTATTTACCAAACCGCGAAGTGTAAACGTCTTTACAGGAACGGGTTTAGGTTTCACTTTCTCCAACGGAATTTCCAATTTAATCAATTCGGAAACATCTAAATCTTTGGTAGTGAAACTTAGTGAGTTGTTCAGATAACCTTCGTTTGATGCCCGAAATATAAAGTCCATGTCTGAATCTAGGCACAAACGCATATTTCCTTCGTTATCGGTATTAATTGTTTTCACTTCCGGATCGCTTTCATCTTTGCTTACTACTTCTACCGGTACATTGGCAAGCGGGGCTTTCGTTTGAGCGTCAAATACATTCACAATTAAATCCTGGCAAGGATTAATGGGTCCGCTGCGTTCAAATCTAAACAAATCGTCATCGGCTCCACCACGGCGGCGATTGCTGCTGAAAAAGCCGCTTTTGCGCTCTCCGTCGGTAATAATCCCAAAATCATCCTTGTTAGAATTGATTGGCGTTCCCAAATTTTTAGGCTTTTTAGCCATTACTCCTTCAATCAATTTGGCATAGAACATATCCAAACCACCCAATCCAGGATGTCCGTCCGAAGAAAAGTAAAGATTACCCTGTTCGTCGGCAAAGGGAAACATCTCGTTGCCTTTGCTGTTGACAGCAGGACCTAAATTGACGGGAGTTGACCAATTATTGTTTTCCAATTTGCTTACGTAAATATCGGTTCCGCCAAAGCCTCCCGGCATGTCAGAAACGAAGTAAAGCAATTTGTCATCCTTTGATAAGGAAGGATGGCCTACCGAATATTCATCACTGTTGAAGGGAAGTTCTTTCAACTTTCCCCATTCATTTCCGGTCCAATCCGCTGAATACAACTTTAATTTATTGATTCCGTCTTTACTCGTTTTGTATTTCCCATCCAGGTAATTGTTACGAGTAAAGAGCATTTTTTTTCCATCTTTAAAAAAAGCGACAGGCCCTTCGTGGTATTTTGAATTCAGGGCTTTACCCATACTTTGGGATTCGATTTTTGCACTTTGCAAAGGGTCAATCGCTTTTCCATTGGTTGACGTATATCCACCAGGGGTTGGTGTATCATTAGCCGTTGGTGCGGTATATTCGTCAGTACCCAACAGATAAACACCTTTGGCTCGTGCGGATTTATTGGCCGGTGCTGAGCCTCCTATTTTACTGGTTTTGGCTGAATTGACCACCGACAAATCAGGAATTTCGTATAAATCCAGAAAGGCCGTTTGGTTCCAGCCATACGAACGTTTTACGTTCAGTCCCTCATTGCGCGCAGACACAAAAACTAAACCTTTTTTATAATAGGTAGGGCTAAATTCAGCACGATTTGTATTGATATTATCCAACGCCTCGACCGTGTAACTGGTTGCATTTTTAGAAAGCTTCCCAACATTCGTATATAATTGGGTAAATTCTTTGCCGCGCAAATCCTCCTGCTGCGCCTGATTATAACGCTCATATACTTCTTTGGCCTCATCGTATTTGCCGTTACTCGCCAACGCCTGGGCATAGTACAAATAGCTGTTGGCCTGATTGCGAGGAATGGTTTTTCCTTCGCCAAGCAAGGTGCGAAATACGCGCTCAGCGTTAGGGATATCTCGGATTTGATGATAGCTGTGCCCCAATTTTATAAGCGTATTGACCTTGGTTGTGTCTTTGAGGTTTTCCTTCAAAGCCTGTTCATAGAGTTCAATTGCTTTGGTATAAGCCATCATTTCGTATTGGCGATTGGCTTGATTAAGAGATGTTTGTGCTTTAACATCTGATATCCAGAGACCGACTACCAATGCCGTTAGAAAAATATAAGTCTTCATGTTTCCAAAATTTGGGTAAAGAAAAAGGTATATTCTCCCTTGTTGGTGTGTTAAAACCCTTCATGAAGAATATACCCTTGACTACGTTTTAAAAAACCCTTAGAAATAGCGAGGAGTAAGAATCTTGCTCTTGCTGAATCCAAACTCGTAACGCAGCATGATTTCGTGGGTTGGAATGTTCAAAAACTTGCGACTGTCGTTCAGATTATTACGAGTCCAGTCATAAGAATATCCCAAGCGAAACTGATCTGACAATTGAAGTTCGACCATACCAACGAGCGCGTCTCCTTTCAAAACATTTCCATCGATTTGTTGAATTTTGCCGGCATAGGTCGAAAAGCGATTATGACGGTACGACATTCCGAAAGCAACACGGTCGTTAAACCAAAGATTCAGGTTTCCGTCCAATGAAAGTCCTACGCCGCTCACGTAACGAGCCATCATAGAAGGCTTGAGTTTTACGTTGTTGCGTCCGATTACAAACCCTGCTACTGCGTAGTAGTGACGACGTACTTTGGCACGTTGATCGTTGTCGTAATCGTTCAGGTTGTTCTCAATCAAATAAGGCACTGAAATTCCTAAGTAAGAACGATCGTTGCTAAGATAAATACCAGTTCCGAAGTTTGGCAAAATTTTAGAAACATTACTGGCAAATGCAGGATCTGACAGGTTGTTTCCAAGATTAGCTTTAGACAAATCCCAGCGGAAACTCATTGCGCCCCCCTGCAAACCTAATGCCAAAGTCGAACGTTCGCCTATTTTGATGCGAAAAGCGTAAGAAAGCATAGCACCTGTCCAGTTTTCAAGACCGATTTGGTCATTGAATAATTGAAGGCCAAGGCCTACTCGTTCACGATTGACGGTCATATCAATGCTGAAAGTTGCCGTCTGCGGTGCGCCTGCCATTCCACCCCATTGGTTGCGGTAGAGAGCGGTTGCACTTAGGACATCGCGACTGCCGGCGTAGGCGGGATTGAGGGCCATCATGTTAAACATGTACTGCGAGAACAATTTGTCCTGCTGGGCCCAGGTTTTACTGCTGCCGATCAACGTGATCAGCAGCAGTAATATCGTGCACTTTTGTTTGATGAGATTGGTCATCGTCATTAGCGGTTAATGGTCATAAATCGACTTGATTTCTTAATCTCACCGCCGTTTTGGTCTTGCAGAATCACATTGTAGAAATATGTTCCGGCAGGCACCCCTTGGTTGTTATTAGCTACACCTACGTTAGCTCCTCCCTCCCAATCGTTCTGATAATCGTTGTTACGATAGACCAAATTCATCCAGCGGTTGTATATTTCAAGAACAATCTTCGTGCCAGATGGATGACGAATCACAAATTTATCGTTGATTCCGTCAGCATTTGGTGAGAAACCTTCAGGGATAAACAAACCACCGTCAGAAGTAATCACAATTGGTGTAAATTCTGCTTCAGTCAAGCCTGTTGGGTCATTGTCTCCGTTCAGATCAGGTACCAAGCCGTTGGTTGAAAGATCTGTCACAGAATTCTGACCGGCTAAGGCTGAGCCAAGTGCGCGGTTGAGATAAGGCGTCAGGCGTCCGTCGTTCGTTACGTTGATAGTAAAGAACAATGAATCTGTACGTCCACCTGCCAAACGACTTTGTTGCGCGAGCAAGAGATTTACATCGCGGTCTCCGTCGAAGCCAGGATTGATACGTAAGCTGCTTGAGTCATTGGCAGTCGGTGTACCTACTAACTGATAGCTTGCGCCGGTCAGAGAACTGTATACTTTAGTCAATGAGTCAGATACCTGAACGTTGGTCAACACACCTGCACCGTAGTTTTTCAAGATAACACGGTAAGTGATGTTCAAACTTCCATCCCCTTTACGTAAGGTATCTTTGATAGACATCGCCAATCCAAGTAAACCTTTGCCTGGAGTCGAGTTGAGTGATACCGGCGTAGATTCGCTGTTGTTGCGTGGATCCAAGTCATTGTCAGGGTCAACATTATCACCTGTCGTTGACGTATCGGCCGTTGCTACACCACCTTGCGTTAAACCTGTACCGATAGCGATATTGTAGAACTTCGTTACGGAATCAGGATTGTAAAGCGAAACAATTACCGCTAAGTTGATACTGCGAGTGGCACCTTTTGGTAATGTACTCAAAGAGTCAACCAATAAATTGGTGAGCAGCCCTTGACCTGTATAGGTCGAATCTACTGTCAACCCGCCGTCTGCAGTAACAAGTGGTTTACCAACAATTGCCGCCTTCGATCCAAATGTGAGTCCCAAGTCATCCTTCACCTGGATTTTTTTGAGGTCACTTGTACCAAGGTTAGTTATACTGATGGTGTAAGGAATCTTGAATTTACCATCTCCGACGACAATCGGTCTGCCTGCTGATTTAGATAAACCAATCAAAGCGCTTGGCAAATCGAAACGTACAGGAGTCGAGTTATCAACAGGAGCATTCACGACAGTACCTTTATTAGAAGCATCTTTCACCGGTGTACCGCTTCCGTTACCCGAAGCAACTACGCTTCCTAAGAATAGTCCGGTATTTCCGTTTGGCTTGATGTTGATAGTGACCAAAACCACATTTTCAGCACCTACCGCCAATGAACTTCCTGAACCTAAGATGTTCTTATCAGAAGTTCCGTTGTAACTGCCATTCGGTACCAATGTACTTCCGGCATTTACAGTTGGAGCACCTACTACTGTAAAGGTAGCCGGTAATCCTATGTGACCCGTAATGCTGTCTACTACCTGAACACCGGTTAATGGAATGTTACCAACGTTTTTCACCGTGATTTTATAAGTAACATCGTAGCTGACATCAGCGCCGTCGCCTTTCTTAACGATATTATCAACCGCCAAGGCTACTCCGATTGCAGGTGAGACAGTACCATCGCTTACTACTATACTTACCGAAGACTGGTTGTTAGAACCGTTAGGATCTACTTGGTCAGCGTAAGTGATGGCAACTTTGTTGGTTACTTGGTTACCCGGTTTTTTCGCTTTGGCAACTACCGTTAATGTATCGCTGCTTCCTGCGGTCAGAGACGCAATCCGTGTGGTCAATACGCCACCCGTGTTGGTCATTCCGGAAGTAGAAACCACTTCCAATTCTGACGGCATGATATCGCGAACATCTACGTTGGTTGCCTTGTGCTGACCGTTGTTTTTCACTACGATCTTGTAAGTAACATTTTCACCTACCAGCGCCACTGCTTTGTTAGCAGTCTTGTTGATGCTCAAATCAGAGCGGAGTGTATCGGTAGCACAATCGAAGATTTTCACTTCAATTGCGGCCGGTGCACTATAACAACCGTCTTTCTTATAAACGACGTAGTATGTGCCGCCTCCTACTGCTTCCGGTGTGCCTACAAGGCAGGTACATGCCAATTGCGCTGCTGATCTGAACTGAGTTGTATAAGTTCCGTTACCTTCAAGAGCTGTGGTCAAATCTACCGTGGTACTTGGGCAAGTATTACGAAGGTTTTTCACGATTGGTGTTGGCAGCGCTTTTACAACTACTGTAATATAAGCGGATGGAACTGAGCAACAACGTTTAACATCGACAAGTGCATAAGCATACGTACCCGGCTCGGTTACGTTCCATTGTCTGATACCATCAGAAGCAGGGAACAACACTTTACCGTCTTTAAACCATTTCACTTGATAATCCTGTTCGCTGGCTTTCAGTTTCACAGTGTCACCTTGACAGATCGTGATTGTTTGAGGCAATGTATCTGCTTTGAGCGTACCGTTTACGATGATTTGAGGTCTGAACTTGATACCTTCAAAGATCAGTTTCAAATCGTCTTTCCCAGCTACGCATTTGCCGCTACCATCAGGATCGTTGGTGGTTAGGGTGAGCATAACCTCACCCTTAATCAAATCTTCCAACGATGGATAGTAAGTAGCATCGAGCGCAAGCGGATTGCTGAACTTACCTGTTCCGTTTGTTGACCAAATTGCACTTGTGGCAACTCCACCGATTTTACCATTGAGTTTGTACTCGATAGCAGCACAGATAGCGGCGTCTCCACCGGCATCTGCCGTAGCAGGGTTGGTTTCACAAGGCGTTGTTTCGCAAGGCGAAATCAGGACGTGGATAGCAACACCTTCACTGTAGCAACCGACAGTTGAGCGGAAGAATGCGTAGTAAGTACCACTCACTCCTACTGCTAACGGATTAGCTACCGTTGGCGAGCCTGGCGTATTTCCTTCGTGGAACTCAAGTACTAAACCTGCACCTGTTGTGTAGTTCTTCACCGCTGTGGCGAGATCTACCGTTTTCACAGGGCATACATTAGCTAGGCTAACCACTTCAGGTGTTTTCACTTTCGGAGCCACTATCACATTTAAGGTGTTTGAAGCTACACTTTTGCAAGAAGCATTGTTGCAGCAATAAGCAACGTAAATAGTGCTGGCAGCAGGAACAATCGTAATTGAGCTTCCTACCTGACCGTTTGACCATTGGATGTATCCTGAACAAGCAGTCAACGCTGTCAGAGTTACTGACTCACCATAGCAAAGGTTAGTTTTGGAAGCCTGAACCGTTGGAGCGGCAGGTACGCCAACCACGATGGTAAGCGGTGACGATGGCGCACTTTCACAATTGCCTACTTTACACTTAACAGTGTAAGTAGTTGTTGTTTCGGGCGTTACAGAAATCTCAACACCTGTTGCGCCATTAGACCATAGTACCGTTCCTTCGCAACCCGAAGCTTTTATGCTTACTGTTTCACCTTTGCAAATTGCTTTGGTTGAGCAGAGGATGGTTGGAGGGTACACTTTCGTTACTACAACAGTTACTGCATTTGAGGCATCGCTTGTGCAATCACCTTTCTTACATACTGCGGTATAAGTAGTTATACCAAGTGGGTTCACAGTAATGCTGTTACCCGTTGCACCGTTTGACCAGTTAATTGTACCGCCTTCGCAACCTGTTGCTGTGAGTTTTACGCTACCACCCTCACATACTACTGCGGCGTCTGCCGAAATAGATGGAGCTTTGCAGTCAATCACTTTCACAGTTACCGGTATAGAAGCTTGGCTGGTACATGCTCCCACTTTACATACTGCTGTATAAGAAGTAGTTACCGTTGGAGTTACCACAATACTGGCTCCTGCTTTACCGTTTGACCAAGTGATTTCACCATCGCAACCAGTTGCAGTCAATACCGATGTTTCACCCAATTGGATTACTGCCGGAGCAGCTGATACCGTTGGAGGTGTTACAGGGTATACTTTGATTGTGTAGTCAGCCGATATTGGGCTTGTACAGTCACCTACTTTACATTTTGCAGTATAGGTAGTAGTTACGGTTGGATGAATGACGATAGCAGGACCTATTTCACCTGTTGACCAATAGACTGTGCCTGCGCAGTTTTTCACCTGAAGCGTTACGCTTTCACTAGGACAAACTTTATCAGTACTACAGATTACAATTGGTTTTTCAGGAGTTGGTACTACTGTAACCGTTGCAGAACCCGGAGCGCTTTCACATTTACCGATTGTACATTTGGCAGTGTAGGTGGTGGTTGCATTTACAACTACGTCAATGCTTACACCTGTTGCACCTGTACTCCAGCTAATGGTTCCGCCTTTACAACTGGCAGCCGTCAATTTAACTGTGCTGCCTGCACAAACCGTTGACGATGGACTTACAGTAATTGTTGGAGGCGTTGAAATGTTGTCTACCGTTACCGTTACATACCCCGGTGCACTATCGCATTTACCATTTACGCGGCATGATACTGAGTAAGTTGTCGTCGTTGTTGGCGTTACTGTGATACTTGCTACACCTGTTGCACCTGTACTCCATACATAAGTACCTGTACAGCCAGAAGCAGTCAATACTGAACTTTCACCTGCGCAAATACTTGGTTTAGAAGCATATACCGAAGATACCGCACCAGCTGTAGTCACCGTAATCTTCACTTTATTTGATTTAGGACTTTCGCAAGTTCCTACCTTACAAACCGCAGTGTATTCAGTAGTAGCCGTAGGGCTTAGTGTAATACTTACACCTGTTGCACCATTTGACCAGAGAATTGTACCATCACAAGTACCACCCGCAGTAAGGGTTGTGCTTTGACCTGCACAAATCAAGGTTGGCTCAGCAGAGATTGTTGGTGCGGTAGCATTACCCACTGTGATTGTCACAGGAGCAGAAAGTCCGCTTACACACTTACCGAGTGAACATGTAGCTGTGTAAGTAGTCGTAGAAGCAGGGCTTACTACAATACTTGCACCTGTTACACCGCTTGACCAAGTTACGATACCTTCACAACCTGAGGCAGTCAATGTAACACTGCCACCGTTACAAATAGTAGTCGATGGGCTTGCAACCACGGTTGGAGGCGTTACAGGGATAACTTTGATAGTGTAATCTTTCGATCTTGCTTTGCAGCCACCATTGTTACAAACCGCCCAATACGTAGTCGTTGTCGTTGGATAAACCACAATGGCAGGGCCTGTTTCTCCCGTTGACCATTCTACAATACCTGCACAATTTGTCACCTGAAGCGTTACGCTTTCACCCGGACAAACTTTATCGGTGCCGCAAATAACTACAGGAGTTTCTCCTTTAGGGATAACATTGATTGTTACGCTCGCTTTTGGACTTTCACACTTGCCAATTTTACAATATGCTGTGTAAGTTGCAGTTTCTGTCGGTGTTACCACAATCTGTGCTCCCGTAGCGCCTGTACTCCATACGATTGTACCTGCACAATTAGAGGCAGTCAATGTTGCCGAACTTCCCAAACAAATGGTTTTAGAAGAGCTAACTACAATAACCGGTGTCGTTGGCGTGTTTATGTAAATCGTAGTTGGATTTGACGGACCGCTTATGCAACCGTTTTTGTTACAAACAGCTGTATACGTAGTGGTTTCGGTCGGTTTCACAACAACGCTTGCGCCTATTGCTCCATTAGACCACATAATTGTACCACCTGCACAACCGATTGCATAAATAGTTGTACTGTCACCAGGACAAAAATTGGTAGTTGCACAAGCCAAAACAGGAGGTTCAGGTTGTTTGATACAGTCTACTTTAATTGTTACCGTTGAAGTATCGTTATTCGCTTTCGTCGGATCGTTGTTCAGTCCTTTTACAATCGCTGTGTTCGTGATTGTTCCAATCGCGTTGATTGTTGCACGGATTTGGAGAGTACGATTTGCACCTACTGCCAAGTTTCCGATTGTCCAAACACCTGTTCCTACATTGTATTCAGCAGCAGGGTTTGCACTTACAAACGTCAACAAAGAAGGTAATACATCATTAACTGTTACACTTGGTGCATTTATAAGACCGTTGTTAGAAGCAACTACGCTATACGTAATTGTCTGACCCACTGTGTATGGAGACGGTTCGATAACTGACTTCACAACTGCTAAATCTGTTACGCAAGGCTTGATTTCCACTTTTACTCGGCCTGCATTGCTGTATGTTCCGCAAGATGCTACTTCAAATAAGTAGTAGTACCCTGATACACATACATTTGTAGGATCTGCTACCAACGGATCCGTTGGCTTAGGACCTGTACGCCATTCTAAGCGACCACCCGGTGTACGAGGCTGTAATCCATGCGCAGTTAAATCAATGCACAATTTAGGACAATCATTTGTAAGATCATCACACGTTGGAGTTGGAGGAGTTGGACATACAACTGCAATGTCTTCGTTGTCTTCGTCATCCTCTTTAGGTGTCCCTGTACCATTGCCCGGAGAAGAGTCTTGATCAGGTTGATCTGACTTGCTTACTTGAGCAAAGTTCTTGATTGTTCCTGTTCCAACCACTTTGGCGACAAACGTCAAAGTAATGGTTTGAGCTACTTCAATTTTAGCAATTTTACCAGTTAACACTGTTCCAGCAAGCGTGAACGCAGCGTCACCTGATACATATTGTAAACCTGCCTGTAACGTATCGGTTACTTCAACGTTAGTGGCTACAGATGGACCGTCGTTAGTTACTTTAATTGTATAAGTAACGTTGTCATTCTGCTGTGGCGTTTTGTTGCTAACCGTCTTCGTCAAACTCAAATCAGCAGGACAAAGTTGGATTGTCACAACGATTCTACCAGGATTGCTGTATTCGCCGCAAGCTGCTACTTCAAATACGTAGTAGTTACCCGGAGTACAAACCTTAGTTGGGTCAGCTACCAATGGCGACTGAGGCGTATTTCCTGTATGCCATTCCAATCTGCTGCCCGGAAGACTTGGTGCTGTAACGTATTTAGTCAAATCAACACATTTAATCGGACACTCGTTTTTAGCATCTTCACAGGTTGGAGTTGGAGGAATCGTACATGTTTTAACACGTACCAGTTCGTTGTCGTCGTCGTCTTCTCCTTTAGTGAAGCCGTTACCCAGTATCGAATCTTTGTCTTTTACAGTATTGCCGTTTTTATCTTTGGCATCCTTGATCTGTGCAAAGTTCGTCAACGTAGTTCCTGCAAAAGTAGCATCCACTTTTACCGTGACGTCAACCGTAGCGGTTGCACCCGGTGCCAACGGTCCAGCTATCGGTACATTCAAGGTCGCAATCCGACCTGCTACTGTCCAGTCCGTATCGGCCAAAGTCATACCAGCAGGTAATGAATCTAACAGTGCAATAGCGGTTGCCGTCATTGAACCTTCGTTTTTAACCGTCAAAGTGAAGTTTACCAAATCGCCTAGCGCTACATCTGTCGATTGGCCAGCTGCTAATGATTTGTTCAACGCCAAACGAAACGTGGTCAAACCTGCACCTATGGTCAAGTCACTGCGTTTCTGCGGTGTCAAGACCACAGCAGGGGTGATACCCGTAATTGGATCGGCATCACTATCCGTTACATCTGAACCCGTATTAGGTTTCAAACTTAATTTACATGTATCTAGCAGAGTCTTCGTATCAAACTGTACGTAGTAAGTACCTACCAGTAAGTTAGTAAACAAGTATTTACCATCTGTACCTGTCAACATCGAATCTTTCTTCGCGACAGGACCGCTGGCAGTGCCCGTCCATAAGATTACCTTCACGCCTTTCACACCTGGTTCACCAGAATCCTGTTGGCCGTTATCATTACGATCTTTCCATACAAAATCTCCAATGCTGCCCAATGGCGTAACACGTACCGGTTCGTCATCGTCATCATCTTCTGATTTAGTAAAGCCGTTACCCGGTGTCGAATCTTGGTCTTTTACAGGGTTGCCGTTTTTATCTTTGGCATCCTTGATCTGTGCAAAGTTCGTCAAAGTAGTTCCTGTAAAATTAGCATCCACTTTCACAGTGATGTCAACCGTAGCGGTTGCACCTGGTGCCAATGGACCGGCAATTACGTTATTCAACGTTGCGATTTGACCCGCTGCTGTCCAATCTGTGTCGGCCAAACTCATACCTGCCGGTAATGAATCCGTCAAGGCAATGTTGGTCGCCGTCATTGAACCTTCGTTTTTAACCGTCAAAGTGAAGGTTACTAAATCGCCTGGCAATACATCTGCTAATTGGCCGGCTGCCAACGATTTGTTCAACGCCAAATCGAAATTAGTTACCGCTGCATCTATTGTTGGATTGTCCTTATTAATTCCTGATTTGGTAGGATCAATAACTACTACCTGAGAGAAACCTGTAGTTGGATCTGCATCGTTATCAGTTAAATCTGAACCTTGATTTGAATTCAAACTCAATTGACATGTATCAGGCAAACTTGTTGGATCAAACAATACTTTGTAAGAACCCGAAGTTAAGTTGGTAAACAGATATTCACCATTAAGACCGGTAAATGTGGTATCAATGGGTGAGAACGTGCTACCGCTATCTTTATATAGTATTACACGTACATTTTTCACACCCGGTTCACCGGAATCCTGCTGGCCGTTATCATTACGATCTTTCCAAACAAAATCTCCAATGCTGCCAAGTGGGCTGTACAATGCACCGTCAATCGTAGGATTGTCTTTGTCAATACCGCTTTTGGCAGGATCAATTTTAACGACCGGACTAATACCGGTGGTTGAATTGAAATCGCTGTCTTTGGTATCGTCACCGCCTTTGTTGGTTGAATCACTCAATACGCAACCTGCTGGTAAAGTGGTTTTAACTATTTGTACAAGGTAATCGCCTTTTAGCAATCCGCTGAACGTATAGAAACCTTGTTTACCGCCATTCGTTATCGTAAGTGTTGAATCCAGTTTAGCTAAAGGCTGACCGCTTACATTTGCACTCCACAAAATAACTTTGACGCCGTTTACGCCTGACTCGGTTGCATCCTGAATACCATCGTTATCTGTATCTTTCCATACATAATCTCCGATACTACCCAAAAAATTACGCAATGCACCGTCAATCGTAGGATTGTCTTTGTCAATTCCACCTTTGATAGGATCAAGTGTTACGATTTGGCTAAGTCCCGTTGTTGGGTTAAAGTCGCTGTCTTTCGTATCATCTCCACCTTTATTAGTAGAGTCACTTAATACACAACCTGCCGGTAAAGAGCCTACCAATATTTTAACTTGATATTCTCCTTTTGACAAAGATTCAAATGAGTACCATCCTAAAGCTCCCCCAACCGGATTGTTAGCCGTTAGAGTGATATCAACAGGAACGAAAGCTCCCGCCTGATCTTTCTGGAATAAAACAACCTGAACGTTGTTGACTCCTGAATTACCATCATCCTGAATACCATTATTATTCAGATCTTTCCATACATAATCTCCAATACTTCCCAACGGACTAAACAAAGCTCCATCTACCCTTGGATTGTCTTTCAAAATTCCACCTTGCTCCGGATCTAATGTCACCACTTGGCTATAGCCTGTAGTAGGATCAATATCGCTGTCTTTAGCATTGTCTCCACCTTTATTAGTAGAGTCGCTTAAAATACAGCCCAGTGGCAATGTGGTTTTGTCTAACTGTACAATATAATTTCCTGCTAACAATCCATCAAAGTGGTAATAACCGCCTTGCGTCGAATCTCCCGGATTAGTAGTAGTAAGCATTGTGTCAAGAGGTGTAATTGGCACTCCTCCGACTGCACTCCATAAGATAACACGGACACCATTTACACCCGGCTCGCCCGCATCCTGAATACCGTTATTAAAAACATCTTTCCATACAAAATCCCCAATACTTCCAAGCGGCCCTGAAATCACTACAATCTCGCAACAACCGGTTGCAGGACAAGCATTCACTTGGGCACTAAACGCAAAACGGCCGGTACCTTTAATAATTAAGGTATCGCCGTTCACAGAAGCACTATCGGAAGCAGCACCTGTAATAGCTCCGCTTCCTACTTTGGTCCACACAACATTAGAATAACCGACCACAGAAAGTGACACGGCGTACTCATTGCCCGGATACCACAAAATCGGCACTGAAAAACAGGCCGTTGCATAATCATCTTCACTTAAAGTACCGTTGCCCGGGTTGGAGTCGGAATCTACCTGACCCGCATCCATCGACATTACTTCTACAATATTGAAATAAACGCCTCTTCCTGTAACAGTTCCTGTCAATTCAAGTTTAACAGAATCACCAGAAGCGATGGTAGGAATATTCCACAAACCAGTTGCCGGATTGAAAGTTGTTCCTGCCTGAGGAGTATTAGCCGTCAGGTCAGCTCCGTCCGTTGGGAAAAGATCTTTAACTATCACTCCGGTAGCAGCATCCGGTCCATCATTTTTTGCATAGACAGTAAATTTGATAGATTGTCCAATGGTAGGTTGAGCAAAGTCAATTTTCTTGGACAGTTTAATATCTACTATTTTTTGGCCTAATGCTGTAAATACAGTCAGTAGAACCAAAGTAAAAGCCCCCATTAAGGATTTAAAGGGTCTTATCAAGCGATTTTTCGGGAAAGACGAATCAATATAGACTATTGATTCATAGCTATTTACTTCCCCCTCCCAGTCGGGCGGGGAAGTAGATACCCACCGTCTCGATTTTTCATCGAAACGCGCCCCCAGAACACGCTGCTTATACTGAGGAGAAATGGATAACTTACTCATAGTCTGTGAAATAATTGATTGAAGGGATGTAAATTTTTGGGTAAAATCTTCAGCACGGATGCCGTAAAGTTTGCCAGTGGGCGGTGATGCCCCAGGGAGATGATAGTGCTGATCAATTCCAACTGAATTGACCCAAAAAGCCTTTTGGCCTTTCTGAAAGAGTTTTGGTTTATACGGAATTTGATATCCCGGATTTCTCTCTACCGCTCTCTTTCGATTAGGCAAGATCAATTGAATACAAGAGGCGGCACCTTTCAAAAAAAGCCAAAAGGTTTCTCCTAAAGAAGTGTTTTTTGTACTGCTTTTGCGCTCAAAATTCCGGCTTGTTTCAAGGTCGGGTGTTGTGGTAAATCGTGCTTTCATCTGCCACTTTACGTTTGTTTGCTATATACTTTATCCCATAGCTGTCTCAAACACCTAACTGTGCGGGATTTCCGCCAGAAAATGTTTAGTTCTGCTTTACCGGTGAAGTTGGGCTTTGACCCACGTAGCAAGTATCCAAAATGATGCCAAAGTCATCGTGGCAATGACCTACTTTTAAAGTGAAGAATTAAAGCGTTGTTTATCAACCATTTAGGCAAATAGTTAATTTTGAAATACACGCCCATTGATATAGTATTTTTTATATAAAATATTAAACTATTTCAATTTTAAACCAGTCGGGTACTAATTAGCTAAAACCGTGCCAATAAACAGGTATTTTGGCCTTAAAAGGGGGCAAAACAGGGTCTGAAGGCCTATTTTCAAGACAAAAAATGTCGTTTATCCTTTGTAAAAATATACTTAAAAAACATAAAAAAAGCCGAGCATTTCTGCTCGGCTTTTCTATCAAATATCACTCCTTAAAAGTCATATCCAAGGGTTAAATAAGGAATGGGTTTATTAACTTCTCCGTTATCAAAACCCCATGCATAGTCAAACTTTACATAGAATCCAAACAACATTGTTCGGGCACCTAAACCATACCCAAGCAAAAATGGATTACGGAAATTATTAACCGTTGCACTGAAAAAGTCTAAACGAATGATTTCAGTATTTAAGCTATTCTGACGGTTAAAAGGCCATTTGCCTGTCCAAGCCGTACCTACATCCGTAAAGCCTACTAATTGGAAATTACGCAGGAAATTAGAAGTAATCGGTCCGCGATAAAAGTACTTAACCAATGGCATCCGCAATTCTGCATTAAACAATAAATGGCTACTGCCAGATACTTTATTGAAGTTGAACCCGCGCAAATTCGTGGCCATTTCTACGAAAAATATATCTCGATTATCAATCGGTATCAATGAACTGCTCAACCCTACCGCTAATGGATTTACCGTACGTTCGTCCTGATTGTTGCCGGTCCAGTTTTCCATTCCTCCCATTACACTTTGTTTAGGAGATTTACCTTCGGAATGGGCAAAAGACAACCTGGTGGCAAAAATCAGGTCTCGGTGAATTTTCTGATAATGGCGAAGGTCAATGGCAATCCGATTAAAACCTCTCGTTCCATTGATTCCTCCAAACAAATCGTACCGTATTTTAAAACGAGTACCTTCCATCATATTCATCCCGTTTATGCGGGAGTTGTCATAGACAAATTCACCTCTGGCTCCCAAATAAGTAGAAGCCACATCGGCGGCAGAAATATTACTGACATCCAACAAACGGGATTCGGCAAAAAATGGAGTCAGTGATACTCTCGTATTATTGTTTATCGGATACGCAGCTGTAAATGCTACTCGGTTGTAACGATACTTCTGACTTGCCGGCGGTTGCACATACAAACTCTGACGATCTACCCTTACCGTGTAATCAATTCGGTGCGCCAAGTTATTGTACTCAGCCCAAAGGTTGTTGGTACGAAAGTTCAGCAATCCCAAGAAAAAGCCTGCTTTTACGATGTGATTCTCCAGCAAATCGTTCATTGTCAACGATTGCGCAAAACCAAATCCTCTGATAGGGTCAATGCGCCAATCGGAGGTAGCATCATTGCTGATGAACAAACTCTTATAACTGATTGGGCCTTTTATTGTAATATTTTCCCTTTTTCGATTGCGCGAAGGAAGGTTGGCAGCACTTGAAATAGTTGTCCCTCTCCGCTGACGATATTCAAACGTTTTAAGCACATCCGCATCAAACTCGTAATTATCGGTATCAACCTCTCCAGAATCCAACTGAATTTTCCGTGGATTAGCCATTTGGGCAATCAAACTGGCATCTGCGGCAGGATTATTACGTTGTTCAGTTTTATAAACGGATACTCCCGAAATACTTTGAATACGGGATGTAGGCACCAATTCGGTCGCAATGGGTGTGAGACGTCGTTGGTAAATCACAGCTTCTTTATCGTTGAACCAATTAATACCTGCAAACGCACCTGAAGGCAATAGATAATCGTAATCTCGAATATTTTGGTTAAAGCCTGTTACAGAACTAAGTCTCTTTATATCTAATTCATATTTGAACAGATTATTTACACCCTTATAGTCAGAAAGAAAATAGAATGTATTTTCATCGGCAGAACGTGGGTTAGAAATAACTCCCAATGAATCTACAACCCGAGTGACCGTTTGTGCTCGCGGATTACCATCGTGAATAAATAAAGCCGTTTTCTCTTTAACTGTTTTATAGGAACCCTTATCGGTTACTGTCAAAGAATCTTTCAAACGATTGGATGTAAATAAAACTCGGGTCGTAGAACTTCCCGAAAAATGAGGATAACGATCATCGTACAAATCGCTTGTCAGTTGAAGCAGGGATGAGCGTCCTACATTAAATAAAAACAGGTCATTTTGCCCGCGGCTATCTGCACTTAATGCTAACGTTGAGCCATCGTTTGAAATATCAAAATCCGTTACCTGATTGATACCTCTAACTTCTCTGCTCAAACGCAACTTAGATTTTCCCTTATCAGAAATGTCAAAGATTTCCAAAAAAACACGTCCATTTTCTTCCGTAATAATCGCCAGGCCATTGTTACGACTCCAAGCTACCAAAGGTGTGCGGCTCAGATACGTTCTTTTCTCAAGCGAATACTTACCTTTAATAATTGTAGTGCTAACTTTGCTTTCAGTATTGATAATATCCACTGTATATTTACCGCTCTTACGATTAGTAACGGCAACGTACTGATTATCAAGACTGAGCCGAACAGAGTTGGGAAGATTTCCCAAAGGTAAATCCAGCTCCTGACGCCAATCCCCTAACGGATCTTTATAGGTGGCACTTGTTGTAGTGGCCATTTTGGTATAAAAATCGCGCCAATCTTTCAGAAAACGCGTAAAAGAAACTCCTAAGGTACTGGCAACACTTGTCTGCTCCGTGCGGATAATACGCGTAAGATTTAAGATATTGGAAATATTGTCTTTGCCATAACGTTCGGCGATATAATTCCAAATAGACTGTCCTACAAGGGTAGCCTCAGAGCCCGTCAATAAAGACGGTTTTTTCATCTGACGGTGCACAATCGCATCCCGCATGTAGTCATCCAATTCTGGGCTCCATCCTTCGGCGATGTAAGCTGCAATACCTGACATGAACCAATCCGGCAACGACAACAGTAACGAACTTTGTAAAGCATCCTTCAAACTGCCGCCGTAGAGCATATCGTACACAAACAGGCGGGATATTTCCTTAATAAGCTGTTTCCGAAAACTGACTTGATCCCCCGAAAAGGCAATTTCTAAGCGTGACTTTGCCAAATTCAGCTCCGTCTCACTTAGGTCAGTGCTATTGGCCATTCCCATATTGCTTTGCAGCAACTCTTGGGGCGAGTTATAAAGAAAAATCTTGATTCTGTTATAGGGTGTGTATCCCAACACTTCAGTAATGCGGTCAAACTCTGACTCGGCATACTGTGCTGCCAACGTAGCCAATGGCGTACCTGCTCCATAATGATAAATCTCAAAGTTATTAGTTTTGAGAATTTTCCATTCAAATCGTTGGTACTGGACACGGTTTTTGCCAAACTGCTCTTGCGAAGGATAATTTTGCGCTTCGACCATTTGGGTAAGCAAAAGTGCTGCCCCTATGCAAAGAAATTGTGAAATAGAAACCCTTTTCATAATCAACCTGAACTGTTAACCGTTAATTGTTAGCCGCTAATAGTTTAACTACAATACCATTAACTATTATACTGACTACGATTAACTTAATTTAGAACGAAAATATAACGAAAAAACTCGCTCAATATTCACCTCTGCATCTAAATCTTCTCCCGATTCTAAAAATTTTGCAAATTGTTCAGAAAAATAAGGTGCCAACGTAACTCCTTTTGTTCCTAATCCATTAAATATTCCCAATTCAGGATGCTCCGGATGCAATCCCACAAAAGGACGACGGTCATCTGTGGAAGGACGTATCCCTGCCTGTTGCTCCAAAATTTGATACGGCTTTTTTAAGTACCCTTTTATTTTCTCTTCTAAAGAATCACGTGCTTCGTCAGTTATGTCCCAATCCAGATTATCCCACGAATAAGTAGCTCCTAAGCGACATTTACCCTGTCCATCTATCGGTAGTATAAAAGTTCCCTGATTGATGATTTCGGTCAATGGATAGTCTTCAACAAGTACGATTAGATTTTCTCCTTTCACAGGATTGAAAGGCAACCAATTAAAAAAAGGATTCTGACAGGCTTCGTATCCTTCACAAAATAGTATTTTTTTAATTTCAATATTTTTATAAAAAACTGCTTCTTTTTGAAAATCAATATGTTGATAATCAAAATTTTCAAAAATATATTGACTTTTACTCACAAAGAAGGTCTTTACTTTTTCGACCATCTCCGAACAATCTACCCAACCGGACTGCGTAATTTGAAGACCACCGTACGGATTTTCAATAAAAGAAGTGAATTTTTCATTGTCTGCCTTCTCCAAAACGTATTTGGCCGAAATTGGGTCAGCGCTTTGGGCTAAGTAAGAATTTTGCTCTTCGATTGAACGAAAAGGGCGATAGATGTTACAAAAATGCAAAAGTTCACTCCCAACGCTTTTTTGCATGTCTTCATAAAACTGACACGCAAAAGGAAACAATTCGTCGGCTTTCCAAGTACGATTCAATTTTTTCCCGGTAAGTGGGTTAAAAACACCCGCTGATGCTTTTGATGCAGAAGGTAGAGTTGGGTCGTCTAATAGTAAGACGTGATGTCCTCGCAGATGCAATGTCCAAGCTAATACTGACCCCGCAATACCTTGCCCTACGATAAGATAATCGGCCGTCATGATTTGAAATTATTTTCCCGAATAAGCTCGCTTATTTTTTCATCGGCCAGATGCGTCACCAATTCTATCTGTTCATCAAGGGTCATAAAGGAGGTGTCCACCCATATTGCACCTTCGGCTTGCTTGAGTGGGCTATCGGCACGAGTAGTATCAATGTAGTCTCTCATCCGAATATTTTGAAGAATCTCAGCAAGGTCTAGCATCTCACCTTTGGCCAACAATTCAATTTGACGGCGTTGTGCCCTGATTTCTGGATCGGCCGTCATAAACACCTTGAGCTCTGCATCGGGAAATACGACGGTGCCAATATCACGCCCGTCCATTACCACCCCGCGCGCTTTGCCCATGCGTTGCTGTTGCGCTACCATAGCTCGGCGCACCTCTGATACGGCACTGACTTCACTCACCCAATTGGCAATGTATAATTTTCGGATTTCGTCTTCAACATTCAATCCATTCAGGTATGTCTCATTGCGTCCTGTTTCAGGATTACGCCTAAAGTCTATTTTTATATTTTCTAAGGCTTTGACAATTTCTTTGGGATTGGTGAGTGATACATGATGGGTATAAAAATACAACGTGACAGCCCGATACATGGCTCCTGTGTCAATGTAGGCGTATCCCAGATAAGACGCCACTCCTTTGGCAGTTGTGCTTTTACCACAACTCGAATAGCCATCTACGGCAATGATAATTTTAGGCATGAAAGAGATAAAAAATTCGCTGCAAAGATAATCAGGAAGGTTTGACAATTTGGTCAGTACATTCAGATTGATGCCTATAAGATTAAAATCTTTTAAATCCTTGTATTTCCCATTCTTCATTTCTATATTTACTCTACTTGATGGTACTTTTCCCTATTAACAAGACCGTATAATAAATTTTAGAGGAACGTCCATCATTTAAAAGGTTTTTTGTATTTTCTTTGAAACGTTATTTACAACTAAAAATCACAATTTACCATGAAAAAAGTTTTTTATTCCTCATTGCTGGCCTTAGCCGCAATCGTATGTTTTCAAACTAATTCATTAGCTCAATCCTACCAAAAGGGGGATAAGCTTCTAAATCTTGGTGTTGGTTTAGGTACTTATGGAGCAGGTGGTATTGGCTTAGGCGGTTCATTTGAATTCGGAATCCACGATGCAATCAGCGTTGGTGTTCTGGGCGGTTACTCAGGCAGAAGCAACTATTTAGGCTCTGGTTCAAATTGGTCGGTACTTACTTTTGGGGCCAGAGGTTCTTATCACTTTAATGAATTATTGAAATTGGATGATGATAAGATTGACTTATACGCAGGCTTAGGCCTTGGTTACAGAAATATCAGTTGGGGTTATGCAGGAACTGCTTATAGCAGCTCTTATGGAAGCGGAGTATTACTTCTTGCACACATAGGGGGCAAGTATTATTTCAAACCTAATTTAGGCGTATTTGCTGAGTTAGGCTCAGGATTTGGTACCCTACAGGCAGGGATTGCTTTCAAATTTTAAAATTTCTCCAATTCTCATTTGTTGATTACGTCCCAATGGTTATTTTTGAGGCGTAATCACAATTAAAACCCGAAAGTAAATTATGAAAAAACTATTTGCACTTGTTTTTTGCTTTGCTGTACTTCTTGTAAGTAAAAGCCATGCCACTACTGCTGAGTATTTTGTAGATGCTCAAGCGATTGAACAAACCCTCAACGCGGGTGAGCAATTGGATATAGCCAATGTGGAACAGGCAGCTACGGCATTTGAAAGTTTAATGGGAGAAGGCAAAGATGTTACAAAAATTATGGCAGGTGATAAAAAACCAGTTGTAGCTTTTATCTTGGCTTGGGTTGTAGGTTTCTTAGGTATTCACCGCGCTTATCTTGGTACTGCTGGTGGGGTTATCGTAGGATATATTCTAACCTGCGGCGGTCTTGGAATCGTAGCTTTGATTGACTGGATTGTACTGCTTCTGGAAGTCATCGAAGAGAAAAACTTTGATAAATACGTGGATAACAAGAAGTTCTTTATGTTTGCAAATTAAGTCCATTTCTGGCAAAAAAAGAGAGATAATTCCGTTATCTCTCTTTTTTTTGTTCATTTTCGACCAGTAAAGCCCTTATCTTTTGGCTATTCCGTGCTTTTCGCTTACGATTAGTTTCCTCCGCCATCAAAGAAGCCCTTCTGGCTCCTCCAAAATAAAATGTCTGAAATAAACCTGCGCCCGAAAAAAAACTAATAAGATAATATTTGTTCAAAACATGGTATACGCCAAAACCCAAGGACAATGCCTGTAACCCCGCCGATACTAACCCTTCTTTTGGGTACCCTGCATAGATTTGCCCCAATCCAGGCATCAGAAAAGACAGCAATTGCGCTTTATCGGGGTTCTTAGGCTTTTTTTTCAGGAAATCATATAACTTATCAACTTGAATAGTTAATCGATTACGGCTCACATATCGGGCAAATATCACTTTTGATTCTGTCCACCGCTCCAGTTCGTTGAGCGTTAAAATTTCCAATACATCCAACGAGGCAGTCAAAGTAGTATCGCGTGTATAAAAACGGGTTTGTTGAATTTGTCCGTAGGCTTCATTGTATCGTTGGCTCAAATATCCACACAGTGCCCCCTCATACCTTAATTTGAATTGAAGGGTATCATTGGGTTCATTCAAATCAAATCGCTGCGCCGTTTGCCAAGCATCCTCGAAAGTCCGTAAAGCTTTTTGACACTGAATTTTTTGATTTAGTAACGTATTTGTTAATAACCTGAAATTTTCTGAAATTACTGTATCCACTTGCTGATTTTGGTCAAACAATGCTTTTTCGTAATAGACCGCAGCTAAAGCGTATTCATGCCCTTTCATCAGGCTATCAGCCATTTGTCGAGCCTGTGTCCTACTTTCATTACTGATTAAAAACAGTACGGATAGGAATTTGCATATTAAACAGAATCTGTTCATTGACTTTATCTTTGAATTCTTGCTTACGTATATGTACTGTCAGCGTACTTCCCCAAATATTTCCTACATAAAAAAACGTAAATAAACCACTGTACAATAGAAATCGGGGGCTTTTCCAGCCATCTCGGCGATACGCTTCGTAGGTTTGCAATCCCAATGCTAAGTTTTGAATAAAAGTAATTAAGCCTTGTCCCGTTTTACCGGCATAAATTTTTCCACTTCCGGGCACAATGGCAGACATTAAACCCGCCAATAGCGGGGATTTATGCTTATGCTGTTGAATCAAGCGGTAATTTTCTCCCAACTTTTCTTCTTCCTGACTAAAAGCGAAATACTTTCCATTGAACTGTTGGCGATAGGAAACAAATTTGAGTGTATCACGCTCAAGCAAAGCGACTCCTGCCAGTTGAAAGTTTCGGAGTGCTGTCAGTAAAGAATCAGAAGTTGAAAGCTGGGATAGAACTTGGTCTGCCTTTTGGTAGCGTTTCTGAAAAGTGTGCCCAATTCCTTCTAAAAATTTTGATTTAATGTAGTTCGGATGGTGGATAGGCACCTGTTCAAAATAATGTAGGGCCGAATCCAATTTCAATTGATTATAAAATGCCAAACCGCGATAATAAGGAAATGTTTGGCGATGCTGCGTCCAGTGAAGAACGTCGTTATAGTACTTTTTCTCTAATAAATATTCTATAAAGAGAGAATCTGAAGAAAGTGCCTGCTGGGCGAAAAGAGGATTAGAAAAGAGTAGAAAGAAAGAAACACGCTTGCAATAGGACAAAAACAGCCTTATAACTTTTCTCATTGCACCTCCTTTGTTTTTACCCGATACATCGTTGGTACATCCACTACCCTACCCGTTTGTGGATTGATACGCAACAGTTCAATACTTGTTGCGGCTACTCGATTACAGCGAGCAAGTCGGTCAGCGGTGAGAGCAATACCTTTAACAATTCCAAATTCCTGAATCGCAGCCCGACTGAAACGCGAACAAGACAACTCATATAAACAAGCTGCAGAAATTTGTGGTGAAATCACTTTCTGATAACCCGTTAAAGCACCATTCAACAACCAATACGCAGGATTGAAACGCAGAAAAGGGGTAGGTTTAGACTTTTTGGTTTGTCCAAATGTAACCGTTGGGGCAGAGCCTGACTCTGCCAGCAGTTCTAAATCCGTAACTTGTGACCATATATTTCCTGAAGTCAAGAAAAAACAGACGGATATAAAAAACAAAAGCACCTTCTTCATTTCTTTTTGCCTCATTTTATGATTTTAGCATTCGCCGGAATTGAAAATTCTAACAAATTCGAGGTAACTTGTTCATTCACCTTTAAGGCTCCATAGGCTGTTTTGGTAACAATCGAATCTCGAGCTGTCAAATAGTCAATTTGTGTAATTGTCTGTGGAAAATCTACGCTTCCCAGTTTAGTATAATCATAATAAAACACCTTCTTAATAGTGCGCTCTGACGGATCAACATACTTCATAAAAATTGGGTTCTGCCCTTTATGAACGAGTTCTACGCGTTTGATATTTTTAGCCAACGGAGTTGGGGATTTCCAAATTGTAATCATCACCCCATTTTCAAACTTAGTTTCTCCCAAACTAAAACCCATACTTGACAGTCCCAAATCAGCTTTTCTATTGTGTAAAAAGAAGAAGAATTGCGTTGTTTCGGTACTATAAGTAGCATTTTGTTGTTGCAAAACGGTATTTTTGGTTGGATCATAGACTTTTAGTTCCCCATTCGAATTATTAAAAACATACAATTCAGAAGGCTTGGGAAACAGCGTTATCATGCGGCCTGATGTGGCATAACATAATTCAGCATGGGTATTTGTAGTTTTTCCTTTGTGTGCAGTACGCATGGTCATGGTTGCACTCACTTTTCGTACATTTTGGTTATATGCCTTTGAAAAGACTAAAAATAAAAAGATAATTTTCCAATAATTCATCACAATACTTTTTTCTCAAAAAACATTGGCAAAATACAGCCTTTCGGGGAGATACAAAAATGGAATTCCTGAATAGGTAATTTAGCTCTTTTGGTATTATACAAAAAAGACGGTATTTTAGTCAAAAAATCACGCCAAAATGAGAGTTATTAGCACCGAACGTTGGACTTACGACGACATGAAGGCCAAACTCCCCGCCGAATCTCGGTATGAGTTAAGAAATTTTAGCCTAATTGATATGCCTTCTCCAAAAAGAATTCACCAGCGGATTACAGGATTTGTTTACCGTAAACTATTCAATTTAATCAATCTCAGTCAACTCGGTGAAGTATTTGTTTCTCCGTTTGATGTCGTTTTAGACAAGGGTAACGTGTGCCAACCTGATGTTTTCTTTTTGTCGAAGGAGAAAAGAAGCCTTTCGACCGAAGAAGGTATTTTTGGCGCACTGGATTTAACCGTGGAGGTAGTATCAAAAGGCTCGGTCGTACGAGATTATGTGGAAAAGAAAAATGACTATGAGCAATTTGGGGTAAACGAATATTGGATTATTGACCCTTTAAACGAAACAATCATTGTTTATGCACTCATAAACGACAAATATGTTGTTTTCTCAGCAGTCGAAGAATCCGGAACGGCTCATTCTAAGTTAGTAGAAGGATTTGAATTGACTTTTGAGGAAGTTTTTAAAGCTGAAGCATAATTTCTACACCTCCTCTACCGAAAGCCTTGCTTTCACGATACGGTCTTTTCCATACATATCCTGAATAACTTCTACTTTTCTAAAGCCCTTTTCTACAAAAAGTTTTTGGGTCGCCGCCCCGAAATGCTCATTGATTTCAACGTAACAAGCCCCTGTACTTTTAAGGTGTTTGAGACAGAAATCAGCAATGGCACGGTAAAACAAAAGTGGATCTGCATCTTCCACAAACAGAGCTAAATGAGGTTCAAATCGAAGTACATTTGGCTCCATACTAATTTGTTCTGAATATGTGACGTAAGGAGGGTTGCTTACTACACAATCAAATTGACCTTCAAAGGTATCTTCTTTGAGAATATCATATTTCTCAAACTTAACTTCCGAAAGCAGTCTGTGTGCATTTTCCTGCGCAACGGCCAAAGCATCGTCTGATACATCCCACCCCCACACTTTCGCAAAAGACATAAAACGATCCAACGCTATAGCAATACATCCACTTCCAGTACCGATATCCACAATTTTGACAGGGTCTTCGTCCCAATAACAGTCTTTGACCACTAAACGCACTAATTCTTCGGTTTCAGGACGAGGAATTAAAACAGAAGGAGATACTTTAAATTCTAAATTGCAGAAGTAGGTAGACCCTATAATGTGTTGTACAGGCTCACTTTGGTTGAGTCTTGCAATGATAATGTCCCAATCGGGCTGAGAAGCATTGGACGGAATAGGCTTATCAACAAGCACGTCCACATTACGTAGTCTCAGGTAATGTTCCAACAACATAAAGGCCATTGCCCGAGCTTCTTTGTGGGAATAGGCAGTTACATTTCGGACAATATAATCAAAAAGAGGTTTTGTAGAGGAATACATGTGAGTTTACAGTTGCGGGGCGCCCCGTGGCGACCGTGCCCGTGCGGCAGTCCAAAGTCAACAGTTTGTAATCTGCTAACCTGAAATTGGTGTAAATATTAACTACTTATTGGCGCAAAGCATCTCGCACACGTGCTTGAACAGCCAATCGCTGTGCCAATGCTTTTTTACTGTTACGATACCAAAGATAAGCAATCACCCCTACAATCAAGTAAGGAAACGCAAAGAGGTAGGCAATTCCTGCATTAATTCCATTTCCAATAACATTGCGTCCGGTGCTCATATTAGTTTCAACGGCACCTTTGCACATAGCACATTGCGCCAATGACAGTTGGCAACTAAAAAAAAAAAAAAAAAGAGCAAAGAAGACTATTCTAAGATTTTTCATTATTCTGATTCATTAATGAACAATAATCACCCGTTGACTAATTGTAATACGGGGCAATCATCAAATAAACAATCACTCCCGTGATACTGACATACAGCCAAATAGGAAGCGCCCATTTAACCACTTTTTTATGAAGTTCTATCTGATTGCTGACTGCAAAATAGATAGCCCTTAACACAAACCATACCACTCCTATTGAAAGTGTAATATGCGAAACTAACAAAAAATAATATATGGGACGAATTAACCCTTCACCTCCAAACGGAGTTGACTCATTCGAAAGGTGATATAAAACATAACTCACTAAAAAAATAGCGCCTAACGTAAAGGAAATCGTCATCATCAAGCGATGTGCAGCAATATTTTTTTGTTTAATGAAGTAGAACCCAGCCAATAACGATACTGCTGTGAGCGAATTTAACAAGCCATTTACATGCGGCAGTGCTTTTGTCCACTCTCCTAATTCAACTTTGGGAATACGCGGATTAAGTAAAATAGCTACAACCACAGGGATTGCCACTGCAACAATGTTGATTAATTGGTTATACTTTTTGCTTTTTGGTAAAGTAAGTGTGTCCATTTTATTTCTGTTCCTTTTTGTAAATATCCAACAGTATCTTCACTTCAGCAGACAAACGATCTACCTCTTCTGGGTTCGTTCCATCATAAAAGCCTCTGATATAGCCTTTCTTATCTAATAGAACAAACTGCTCGTTATAAGGAATGGTTTCGAGAGATTTTTCTTTTTTTAATAGAGACACCCTGTATTTTTGAGTGGCCTCTTTTTCTCCCTCATTTCCATCAATATTTACTAATAAAACATCATCAGAAGCCAACTTTTCCACTCTTGAATATTGCTGTATCAGTTGCTTAGAGTCACTTTTGGCAAAAAAGCTGACAATTTTAATTTGACCTCTATCGGTACTTGGAACCCGGTAAAATAGAGTATCCTTCCCATTCATGGCTATTTTTCCCGAAGAATCCGTAAGAGGTACCAAATAAGGAATTTGGAAATGGTTTTCGGCAAAACCGTGTAACAGTAAAATAACTAAAGCCGGTAATACCAACACCAAAGTCAGCATTCCGGCTTTTATGTACTTTTGCATAATGTTATCTCAAATCAAAAATCGATCCACCTTCGCTTATCAGGGCAATCAACAACCACACTACAAAAATACAGGGAATCAAAAGTACCCAAATCAAAGATTTTACTTCGTGTTTTAAGTGCATAAACTCTCCTACAATGTAGAAAGCTTTTATGATTGTCATACCCACGAAAATTGAGGTTTTAAGTAATCCAGCATTGAGTGTAAAAGCAATGGCAAATTCTAAGGCAGTAATTCCTAATAGTATCCAAAAGGTACGCCAAATTACTTTACGTTGCTCTGCACCGGCGTTTGCGTCTTGTTCATGTACGTGTGCCATATCTTTTTTTAGTTAAAATTTAGAAATTAGGTAGTTAGGAATGTTATACCAAATAGAAGAAAGTAAATACAAACACCCATACCAAATCAACAAAGTGCCAATATAGACCTACCTTTTCAACCATTTCGTAGCTTCCTCGACGATCATAGAAACCAGTTGAAGTGCGGTAGAAAATCATATAATTCAAAATCACTCCTGAAAAAACGTGGGTACCATGAAAACCCGTGATAAAGAAAAAGAAGTCGGCAAATGCCGGCGGGCCATATTGATTTTGAGTTAGATTTGCTCCAAAAATCGTATTTGACACCCATGAACCATCTATAAGTTCTTTAATTACAGTCCCTTCATCGGTCCCATGAATAAAGTGAGTCCATTCCCAAGCTTGGCATCCTAAAAATGTAGCACCTCCCAACAGAGTCCATAGCATGTATTTTTCTACTGCCGGACGATCCATACGGTGGCCTGCTTCTACAGCCAGTACCATTGTTACGGAGCTAAAAATCAAGATAAAGGTCATAATCCCCACGAAAATCAATGGTGCATGCAGACCGTGCAAAAACGGTAATGCATCAAAAACCTTTTCCGGTATAGGCCAATAGGCCGGCGATGACACAAAATCCACAACCTTACCCCCATAAGCCGGGTAGCTGTAGCGAACTAAGCCATAAGAAACCAGCAAAGCCGAGAATGTGAATGTGTCAGAAATCAAAAAGAACCACATCATCAACTTTCCGTAGCTGGCCTTCATGGGCTCAACTCCCCCCAGCCATACATTTTTTACATTCGGTTGTACAGTAGCAGCCATCGTTATTCTATTAAAAATTCAGGTTATAATTAAAATTTTACTTTAACGAAAATACAAAAGAAACGCGAACAGATAAATCCACAAAATGTCTAAAAAATGCCAGTAGGTTGTACAAATCTCAATCCTTCTTAGATTTTTAGCGTGTACCTTTAATCTCATTGCTGTAATAAAAGTAACGCACAATACAATCAATCCCGTAATCAAGTGCCCTCCGTGAAGCAGCGTAAAAACATAAAAAAATGACCCCGACGGATTACCAACAAAGTAAATGTTCTGAGCTACAAGGTCTTTCCAACCTTCAAACTGCATCCATAAAAATGCAAGCCCAAGGACAAAAGTAATAGAAATTGCGATTTTGAGGGTATTGAAATTGTCTTTTTTTGCAGCTAAATAAGCCCAGTGCATTGATATACTGCTTATAATCAGCACAACAGTGCTATACCAAAAAATTTGAGGTATTTCAAATTCCACCCAATTCCCCTCCGCCCTACGTACCAAATAGGCACTGGTTTGGGAAGCAAAAAGCATGATAATCGTCACAATAAAACCCCATAAAATAAATTTTTTGGGATCCATTGAGAGAATTTCAGGCGCTTCTTCTAACTGTAATTTTTCAGCCTTTTCCATAATATCAGTAAAAAACTAAATCTTATCAAGTAAATACGCTATTTGCACAATTGGCAAGTAAATAAACGAACCAAACATTAATTGAAGTGCTGTTTTATCCGAACATTTTCTCATTAAATGAAATGTTTGACCTAAAAACAAAGCGCCAAATAACATTGCAACCAAAGCAGAATTTATACCTGTCATTCCTAACTCATAAGGCAACCATCCGACCGGCAGCAGAAACAATGTATAAATCATCATCTGTACTGCTGTACTTCTGTCTTTCCCTACTTTTGAGGGCAACAAATTAAAGTTTGCTTTTTTGTAGTCTTCATCCAATACCCATGCAATTGCCCAGAAATGGGGGAATTGCCAAAAAAATTGAATAGCAAACAATATACCAGGCTCTAAGCCAAATTGATTCGTAGCTGCTACCCATCCAATCATGGGAGGAAACGCTCCGGGAATAGCCCCTACAAAAACAGCTATCGGACCTACACGTTTTAGAGGCGTATAAACAAATCCATATAGAATAGTAGAGAGTATTGCTAAAGCACAGGCTCTTAGATTAAATTCAATTAAGAATACAAATGATGCGCCTGAGAAAAGAACAACTGCCAGCCAAGTAGCTTCCTGTGCGCTTATTCGTCCGCTTGGCAAAGGACGATTCTGCGTCCGTTTCATCAACTTATCCAAATCTTTTTCAACGATTTGGTTAATGATATTTGCGGCCCCTGTAATGGAAAAAGCTGCCAGTAAAAAGATGACCAGTGATTCCCACTCAACTTTTTCAATGGCCAGGCTGTATCCAAACGCTCCCGAAAAAGCTACTAACCACGCCAAGCGAAGCTTCATTAGCTCTAAGTAAACTCGGATTTTATCGGAAAGTATATTAAATGCTATTGCCATTTCAGACTTATCTATTTTCGAGTTGAGTCACCAATGATTGTTTAAAAACTTGATTTGCATTAATTAGCAACAATACTACAAATTGTAGTCCAAGTGCAACTGTCGCTAAAGTCAGGTGAATCGGTTGTGCAAATGCAGGAACTTTCAGATAAGCTAATACAATTCCCGTTGCAATCTCAATGAGTAACAGAATCAAAAGGGCGGAAGATAGCTGAAAAATTATTCCTCTCGAAGCTATATTTTTTCTTAACCAATAGACCAAGCCAACGTGCATTCCTAAAATCAAAATAGAAAACGAACGATGAATATAAAACTTAAGCCCTAAGCTATTAATCCACTGGGCTCGTCCTGCTTCTCCAAATTCTTTAATCGCCACATCCATTGCCTCACGTACCTGAGTTCCAATCAAAACCTGCAACAACGATAAAAGCAACGTCCATTGCAACCACTTATTGATAAACTTCTTATGATTTATTTCTTCTACTGAAACATGACCGACAAAGGATCTGGCCATTACATATAAAAGAATAAATACGATAACAATCGCCAAAAGCATGTGTAAAGTTACCAATATCGGTGCCAGTTCTGTCGAAACCACTTTTGAGCCCAACCATCCTTCAAAACCTACTAACAAAAAGGCCAATAAGCTCATAAAAAAAACAGGACGGTCTCTCTTAAGGAAAGGAATTGACGCTAAAAGTGTTCCGAAAATTACCAGCCCCGTAAAAGCCCCAAATAGGCGATTTAGATATTCTGTCCAAGTCTTGAAGGCATTAAACTCAACTTCACCTTTAAGCTTTGCGCCAAAAATCTCCTGATAATTTGCAGGTAATTGAGATATCTCAGTTGGTGGGACCCAACTTCCAAAGCATTTTGGCCAATCAGGACATCCCATACCGGCACCGGTACTTCTAACGATTCCGCCGATAAGAATTAATACATATACGACAATAACCGTTAGAAGTGCCAGCCGCCGAAACAGTCGGGTGTTATTTTCAGAATTAATGAGCCGCGAATTGGTCATTATAGTTTTGTGCCTCAATTTCTTTTTCCTGTGCTATGTATGCATTTTCATGTGGGAAGTTTGATTCCAACGTTTGTGAATGCGGAACATTTTGAGGAATAAAATCATCGGGTGCGCCCGGTTTGCTGTAATCATAAGGCCACCGGTATACTGCCGGTATTTCACCTACCCAGTTACCATGTCCAACATTGACTGGAGTAGTCCATTCCAATGTATTAGATTTCCAAGGATTAGCAGGAGCTACCTTTCCTTTAAATATACTGTAGAAGAAATTCCAAAGGAAAATAAATTGAGCAAAGAAAGTTAATATAGCTGCCACACTGATGAACATATTCATATCAGTGAAAGATTTTGCAAAATCAAAAGCTGTAAACTGATAATAACGGCGAGGGAAACCGGCAATACCAATGTAGTGCATCGGCATAAATATCAGATAGACTCCAGCAAATGTCAGCCAGAAGTGAATTTGCCCCATTGTATTATTGAGCATACGTCCAAACATTTTTGGAAACCAGTGATAAATCCCTGCAAAGAATCCAAATGCTGAAGCAGCGCCCATTACAATGTGGAAGTGAGCTACCACAAAATACGTATCGTGCAATTGAATATCTAAGGCCGCATTACCCAGAATGATACCCGTCAATCCACCAGATACGAAAAGTGAAACAAGTCCAATTGAAAACAACATTGCAGGTGTAAATACAATGTTACCTCTCCAAAGTGTTGTGATATAATTGAATGCTTTTACCGCAGATGGAACCGCAATAATCAGTGTTAAGAACATAAAGATGGACCCCAAGAATGGATTCATACCTGTTACAAACATGTGGTGAGCCCAAACAATGAATGCCAGAAAAGCGATTGCCATTAATGAAGCAATCATAGCACGGTAACCAAAGATTGGTTTACGGGAATTGGTAGCGATAATTTCGGAAGTAATCCCTAATGCAGGTAACAGAACTATATACACTTCAGGGTGCCCTAAGAACCAGAATAAATGTTGGAACAGAATAGGGCTACCACCTACGTTAGGTAAAGCTTCTCCATTAATATAGATTTCTGAAAGGTAAAAACTTGTACCAAAATGACGGTCAAAAATCAATAATAATGCGGCAGATAATAACACAGGAAATGAAATAATGCCCAATATAGCCGTAATCATAAATGCCCAGATCGTCAGTGGAAGACGTGTAAAAGTCATCCCACGGGTACGCAGGTTGATAATTGTAGTCACATAGTTTAAGCTCCCTAATAAAGAGGACATGATAAAGATAGCCATACTAAGCAACCATAAAGTCATACCCATTTCCGAGCCCATGTGCGCTTGTGGTAGAGCACTTAATGGAGGATAAATTACCCAGCCGCCTGCAGCAGGTCCTGTTTCAAGAAAAATTGATATAAACATCAATACACTCGAAACAAAAAAGAACCAAAAAGACAACATATTGAGAAACCCGGAAGCCATATCACGTGCCCCCACCTGTAAGGGAATTAAGAAGTTACTGAAAGTACCGCTCAATCCGGCCGTCAACACAAAGAAAACCATAATAGTGCCATGCATCGTTACTAATGCAAGGTAGAAATTAGGATCTATAGCACCTGTTTCTGTAATCCATTTTCCTAAAAATGGTTTTAACCAACTAAGGTTAGCCCCCGGGAATCCTAATTGCAAGCGAAAGACTACCGACATGGCAGCACCGATAATTGCCCAAAAAATACCAGTAATCATGTATTGCTTTGCAATTACCTTGTGATCTTCTGAGAAGATATACTTACGCCAGAAGTTTAACTCCTCATGATGCTCATGCTCATCATGAGCGTGAACATCGTGTTCCAAATTAGCCTCTACTACTGACATTTTTATTAAAGTTTAAAGTTATTGTTTTCATTAACGAAATGATGTACTTGTGGCGGTTGCCGACCCAGTTGTTGCAGTTGTAATATCTATCTCTTCTACGTAAGGTGCATAGTCCATTGCTTTTGCCCTTAATCTCTCAGGGATTTTAGAAATGAATTTTGGATTAGCTTCTAAAATCTGTGACAAAACTGGCTTTTGTTGTTGTTTCCAAGCATCTACGGAAGCTTTATCTTCTACAATTAAACGTAAACGCATTGCGAAGTGGCCACGTCCACAGACTTCAGTACAGGCAATTTCATAATCAAAATTAGGATTACCTGTTTCTGCACGCATTTGCTCAGTTGATTTGTCTGGGGTAAACCAAAATTTAGTTGGCATTCCAGGAACAGCATCCATTTTTACCCGCATGTGGGGAATAAATACACTATGCAATACATCACGGGCACGTATTTTTAATGAAACGGGTTTTCCAACTTCTACATGCATTTCACTTACATTGATAAAGTCATCGAATGAAGCTTCGTCTGAGTAGTCAATACCGCTTGGATTACTATTATTATCATCAATTAATTTATAATTATAATTACCCAATTTATTGTCTTGAATACCTCCATAACGAACAACCCAACCAAACTGTTTACCCATGATTTCAACGACCTGCGCGTCAGCGGGAGCATCAGACATGATATGAGTCCACGAACGGAAACCTAAAAATACCAACACCGCCATGATAACAGCAGGGATGGCAGTCCAAATCAATTCTAATTTGTGATCTTCGGGATAGAAAGTGGCTTTGTATCCTTTTTTATATTGGTATTTCCAAGCAAAAAAGAACAACAAGAAATTTACCGCAAAAAAAGCAATGGTCAACAAACCCATATCAAACCAAAATTGGCTATCGGTTTCACGACCATGAGGAGAAGAAGCTTCTGGCAAAAAATATGCCTCTGCCGATAAATAAGACCATACCATTCCGATTGAACCTGCAATCAAAAATAATATCCAAAGGGCTCCATTAATCTTATTATTGGGAACAGGAGCCTCATCATCGGAGGCCGATTTAATATTGCCCATTACATTCTGCAGTTTTGCCGCAACGGCAACTGCAATTCCCAACAGCACAATCAATAATAATCCAACTAAATAAACCATTGTAATTTGTGATTTTAAGTTGATTTAATGATTTTGAGAATCAGAAAAAATTTGCTTTTTCCGCAAAATCAATTCATTTATAATTACGCAATATCATGGTGAAGAGACTCTTCCAGCATTGGGTGATTGCGCGGAATCAAATTGGCTTTAGTCAATTGGTTTGATATTGTCCAAATAAATGCACAGGTAAATAACAATATAAACCCGAATTCTACTGCACCAAAACCGCCATTTTCACCCACTGTCCCCGGCATAATATTCGTATAAAAATCAAAGTAATGTCCCGCTAAGATAGACCAACAGGCAATTTTCAGAATAAGTGGTGTACGTTTTGAGTCCCTTGTCATTAAAACTAAAAAGGGTATCACAAAGTTTAGAAGAATGTTAATAAAAAACGGTGCTTTGTAAATTCCTCCGTAGCCCGTGAAACGTTCACGATAATAAATAGCCTCTTCAGGTAAGTTAGCGTAGTAAATCAGCAAAAACTGAGCAAACCACACGTACGTCCAGAAGATAGTAAAAGCAAAGCAGAATTTACCCAAATCGTGTAAATGGCTTTCATTCACTGCTTTCAAATATCCTCTTTCTTTTAAAGTTACAATAGTTAATGTCATTGTAGCCAAACCTGCTACGTGCCAACTTGCTAATGTATACCAACCAAACATAGTTGAGAACCAGTGGGTATCAATAGACATTACAAAGTCCCAGGCAGAAGTAGAAGAAGTTACAGCGAATACAACTAAGAAAGCTGTTCCGTATTTAATGGCTTTTTCATAATTATCGGTACCGCCAATTTCGTCTTCTTGAATTGACAAGCTGCGAAGTACTCTCCAAAGGCCATACCATAAACTAAAATATAGGACCAAACGGATTATAAAGAAAGGCTTATTTAAAAAGCCCTGTTTACCCGCGATTACGGCATCATAATTAGGACTTTGTGGATCCATAATACCTTCATGCATCCAATGAAAAAGTTGATCCCCAAAAAATACAGCAAGTACCAATATGATAATTGCGGGAATTGGTAAAAACGAAGGCATTGCTTCGGGAATACGTCTGAATACTGCTGACCACCCTGCTTGAGCAAGGTTATTGTACGACAGAAAAAACATCCCAATAATTGAAATACCTGCGAAATACACACTATTTACCCACAAATTGGCAATAATACGTTTTGTCCAATGATAAGCATGTGCTCCGTGCTCGTGAGCATGCTCAGCCGCATGTCCTGCTGCTGCATGTGCGTCGTGGTCATGACCACCGCCTTGTGATAGGATATATGCCCCCACCAAAACCAGCGCGGCACCAATACCCATGCCAATGAGCAGATTACGTTTTGAGTCGGCGGTAAATTCAAATTGTTCTTCGACAGAAACAACTTCGTGATGATGTGCGCCCATTATAAATCTTTATCGTTAATTGTTAATTGTTATCTCAGTGGCGAGCCACCTGTTCATTTTTCAATGTGGGGTTTCCCACATTAAATACTTTTTATCCTTTTTGTAACTTATGAATATAATGAGCTATTTTCCAACGCTCTTCAGGAGTAACTTGTGAACCATGTGGCCACATACGTCCTTTTCCATGAGTAATCACGTGAAAAATATGTCCGTCAGTCATGTTGAGATATGCATCAGCTTTGTAGTTGGGCACCCCTTTATACATATCTGCTACTGCGCCCTCGCCTGCCCCCGTTTCGCCGTGGCAATGTTGACAATAACGACCGTATAGTGCTTTGCCCTCGGCCAATGATTTTTCATTGTTAGGAATTGGATTCTTTAATACCGTTTCTGCAATAGCAAGATCATCTTTTCCCAAATGGTAAATCATTAAATCAACCCCTGAACTGTCAAGCTGAGTCTTATAATTACGTCGTGATACGGTACCTGTTACTGGTTCACGCATATTCTTACCATCTGCATTTATAGGGTTCTTATTAATCTGAGAGTAAGGCTCGTAACCAACCGAATTGTACATATTGGGTGCAAATTCCCAACCTGTCTCATCATGACCGCGTTGGCATGATGTTAAAGCGGTCATAGCTGTAAAAGTACAGGCTATCAATGTATGGATTCTTTTCATCGTATTTTTAAAGCATTAAATCTGTTTAATACTCACTTCCTCTGCCCCCGAAGCTTTTATCAAGCTTGTGATCTCGATTTCTGACATTTTATTTTTGCTAAGATCTACAGCCATCACAAACTTATTGTCAGTACAACGTGGGTCAAATAAAAGCGGTTTAACGGTTGGACCGAGACCATTTGAAAGAAAGAAAGTAAATGTCATACCGAATGCTGTAAAAAGCACTGTTAATTCAAACATAGCTGGTACGTAGTTAGGCAAAGAAATAGGATCTTTGCCCCCAATGACCATTGGCCAATCAATACCCATAGTCCAAGTAGTAAGGGTAAGAGCACAAAGAAAGCCTGTTACACCAAAGCAAAAAGCAGCTATACCGATACGAGTACGAGGATGGCCGATAGCAGTATCCATACCATGGATGGCAAAAGGAGAATAGACCTCATAAATTTTTACCCCTGCATTTTTTACTTTGCTGACTGCATCCAGAATTACGTCGTCGTCATCATAGATACCTACTAAAAACTTTTTATTTGTGTCCGTCATTTTTATGTCAATTAAATTTGGAACTTATGATTCTCGCGAACCAGAATCTTTTATTCTGCATCCTTTTTGTAAGCAGGAGAGGCTAACCGATCTGCTTTTGAAACACCTGATACTTTTATAGGTAGTTTCTCTGATGTTGACTTAATTACAGCTTTTACTTCAGCCATATTAATTACCGGTAGATACTTCGAAAATAAGAAGAAACAGGTGAAGAAAAAACCAAAAGAGAAGATATAATCTCCAATGTCAAACATCGTAGGATAAAACATAGCCCAGCTTGACGGAACGTAGTCACGGTGAAGAGAGGTAACAATAATCACAAACCGTTCAAACCACATCCCGATATTTACAATAACAGAGATAAAGAATGTCCAGGTTACACTGCGACGAATATGACGGCTCCAAAACAACTGCGGTGAAATAACGTTGCATGTCATCATTGCCCAATAGGCCCACCAGTAAGGTCCCGTTGCGCGGTTGATGAAAGCATAACTTTCAAACTCTACGCCCGAATACCAAGCCATAAAGAACTCTGTCAAATAAGCTACCCCTACAATCGAACCCGTGAGTGTAATGATTTTATTCATCATTTCAATGTGTTCATGCGTAATATAATCTTCCAACTTATATACAACACGCGTCACCAGCATCAGATTTTGAACCATTGCGAATCCTGAGAAAATAGCTCCTGCAACGAAGTATGGCGGAAAAATGGTCGTATGCCAACCCGGAATAACTGAGGTAGCAAAGTCCATGGATACAATGGTATGTACCGAAAGTACAAGGGGAGTTGACAAACCAGCCAAAATTAAGCTGATATACTCATAACGCGCCCAAGTTTTAGCTGAGCCATTCCACCCTAAAGACAAGGTACCGTAAATGTATTTGGAAACTTTGTTCTGTGCACGGTCGCGGATAGTAGCCAAATCAGGCACCAAACCTACATACCAAAACAAACAGGAAACGGAGAAATAAGTTGAGATGGCAAACACGTCCCAAACCAACGGGGAGTTGAAGTTTACCCACAATGAACCAAAGGTATTTGGCAAGGGCAATGCCCAATAAGCCAACCACGGGCGCCCCATGTGCATCACAATAAAGGACGCAGCGCAAAGAACAGCGAAAATGGTCATCGCCTCTGCAGCACGGTTGATAGAAGTTCTCCATTTTTGACGGAAAAGGAGCAAAATAGCTGAAATCAAAGTACCGGCGTGACCAATACCAACCCACCATACGAAGTTAGTGATATCCCAAGCCCAACCGACAGTTTTGTTAAGGCCCCAAACGCCTAAACCTTCCCACCAAGTCCAGAAGACACAGCAAGTACCATACAGTAAAACCACAAATGAAAGCGTAAAAGCGGCTTTCCATTCTTTGGTTGGCTTGCCTTCCACCTGCTTACAGATATCCTCTGTCACGTCGGCGTAGGTTTTGCCGCCGGTTACGAGAGGGGTTCTTACGGGTGAAGTAACGTGCATATTTTTAAGAGTTATTAGTTAATTTTTATTAATTAATTGTCAATCAAAACGGAGAACCGCACAAACTTGTACCTAATTCTTAATGACCTCCATGTTCAGCATGAGACTCGGCAGTTGCCGCTTTTGCGTCCACATCTTTGTTACGGATTTTAACAAGATTTGCGTCCACATCTTTGTTACGGATTTTAACAAGATAAGAAATTTGTGGTTTTACGTTGATTTCTTCTAACATTTGGAATGCACGTCCTTCTTTTTCTTCTGACAATAATTTAGAAAGACGGCTTTCAGGGTCGTTCATATCACCAAATACAATCGCTTCCGTTGGACAAGATTGAGCACAAGCAGTTACAATCTCTCCATCAACAGGACGACGACGTTCTTTTTTAGCATTCAATTTACCCTCTTGAATACGCTGCACGCACATTGAGCATTTTTCAATAACTCCGCGTGAACGTACTGTTACATCAGGGTTAATGACCATTTTGCCAAGGTCATTATTGTAATGATAATCGAAATTATCATTATCAAAATATTTAAACCAATTGAAACGACGTACTTTATAAGGGCAGTTATTGGCACAATAGCGAGTACCCACACAACGGTTATAAGCCATTTGGTTAAGTCCTTCTGTGCTGTGAGTTGTAGCTAATACAGGACATACTGTTTCGCAAGGAGCATTACCACAATGTTGGCACATCAATGGCTGGAAAGTTACTTCGGGATTTTCAGAAGCGATTTCCAATGCTTTTAGGTCTTCAACCGCATCACTGCTATAGTAGCGGTCAATACGAATCCAGTGCATTTCGCGACGGTTAATCACTTCCTGGCGGCCTACAACAGAAACGTTATTTTCAACCTGACAACTAATTACGCACGCACCACAACCTGTGCACGAATTTAAGTCAATAGCCATTCCCCATGAGTGGTTAGGCTTTTCATAGCCATTCCACAATGAAATTTCGCCTGGACTTTTTAAGCCTTCAGAAGTAACCACATGCGGGAAATAGCGTCCTGCTTTCGTATCTTTTTGATATTCCGCCAAACGAGCTTCCTGCAATACTGCTTTTCTGCCCATTACAGTATCGTGCGTTTGTGTTTGGGCTATTTTACGAGTCTCACCCGTTTTAGATAATGTCCCGTCACCAGCACTAAAATTCACAAATCCGCCTTTGAATTGAGCCAGTGGATAAACATTTACCCCTACTCCATTTCCAGCTTTACCGGCTTTTTCACGACCATACCCAATTGCAATGGCAACAGTGCCATTTGCTTGACCAGGCTGTACAATTACAGGTAATTCCACCGACTTGCCTTTTATTTCTACTTTTACCACATCATCTTGAGCAAGCCCAAGTTCTTTAGCGGTTTTCTGAGATATGCTTGCATAATTATCCCAACAAGCTTTGGTTATTGGCTCAGGGAACTCTTGTAACCATGGGTTGTTGGCTAATGCACCCGTACCCATTCCTACTTTTTCATAAAGCACTACCTCAAGTGCCGTTGCATTTGCTTTATAAGTACTATTAATGGTAGCAATTGCGCCATCAACCCCTGCGGTACCACTCACGCTGCTACCGGCAACTGCTGCACCTTTTTCTAAGACACCATCATGTAATGCCTTTGTCCAGGCACCTTCAAAATCAGCCCCTGTTATAATATTAGTTTTCCAGTAATTACGGAGATATGCATAAAAATCACTGCTCAAACCTGCCCATTTTAAAAGGCTTGACTGCGCTTGACGTGTTTTAAATATCAACGAAATAGCGGGTTGTTGTAAGCTATAAAAACCAGCTTTAGGCTCGGCATCACCCCAAGATTCTAAGTAATGAGGGGCAGGAGCAATGTATTTGCAAAGGGAAGACGTTTCGTCTGAACGATCGGCAAAAGAAACCGAAAGAGCCGATTTGGAGAGTCCGTCCTTTAATTCTGCACCGCGTGGGTGATCATAAACAGGGTTACAACCATAAAATACAACTGCGCTGACAGAACCAGATTTTACACCATCAATCAATTCATTCATTGCCAAGTCATTGCCTTGACGGAAATTAACCGGTGTATTTAAATCAATTGTAGATCCGTAAGAGCCCAACGCTTCATTAAGTGCATTCACTACAATTTGAACGTTAGGGTCATTAGAACCTGACACTACTACCGCTGCCCCTTGCGCAGCTTTCAAATCTTTAGCTGCTTTTTCAAGCATTTTATCAACATCCGCACCTAAAGATGCCGCAGCTTTGCCCGTTACTTTATTATAGAGTGTCAGAGCTATCAATCCTTCCTGTGAAGGTTTTATAGCAGTGCGATAATCGGCATTTGAACCGGTAAGCGACAATGCTGTCTCAAACTGATAATGACGCAACATATCTCTTTTACCACCTTTAGCACTGCTTAGTTTACGTCCTTGTACATATTGCTGAGCAAATACCTCAGGCGAAATCCAAGTACCCAGAAAATCACAGCTTACTCCTACTACGACCTTTGCTTTACTAAAGTCATAAGACGGAACTACAGCTTTACCAAACGCGTCTCCGTTTGCTTTTACCAAACCGGCTACTGAGTTAGCATCGTACATGACGTGCTTAGTAGTAGGGTATTTAGCAGTAAAATCAGAAATTACGGCTTTTGTGGAAGGACTCAAAATCGTTGAAGATACGATACGAATCTGTCCTCCTTTACCTGCAATTGACGCTAACTGCGTAGTGATTTCTTTATCAATCACATCCCAATCAGCATCAACTTCGCCTTTTTTAGGACCTTTTAACTTCTCAGCATCATATAAAGCCAATAAAGAAGCATGCGCCCTTGCACTTACTCCTCCTTTGCTAATGCTTGATTGCTTATTACCTTCAATCTTGATAGGACGCCCTTCGCGCGTTTTTACCAAAATACTGGCATAGTCGCCGCCTTCAGCGTAGGTAGAAGCATACCAATCCGCAATAGAAGGGAAAGTATCTATAGGTTTGTTAAGATAAGGAACTGACTTTTTTACGGGAGCATCACAAGCAGCTAACGATACAGCAGCAACTCCAAATCCCAACACTTTTAAGAAATCCCGACGGTCTGAACCTGTTCCGTCTACGATACTCTTGTTACTGCCGGAATCCGTTGGCTCAAAGCTGCCAAATTCGTTATGTGCATTTTTTATAAAAGTCTCATCATTCCGAAGCTCCTCCAATCCTTTCCAATACCTCTTCGTTTGGTTTTCCATATATTTATGAATGTAGATTCTGGATTCTTAAATTTTCTAATAGTGACACTTTGAACATTCTAACCCGCCAATGTCAGCTACTTTCAAAGGCTCTTTGCTTTTCTTTGCATGAAGTGCAGTAAGCTTATCATAATAGGCATTGCCTTTCGTATTTACATCTGTCTTACGGTGACAATCAATACACCATCCCATCGTTAATGAAGAACGTTGTTCTACTACTTCCATGGTTTGAATTTCACCATGACATTGTTGACACTGTACACCACCTACATTTACGTGTTGGGCGTGATTAAAATAAGCTAAATCAGGCAAATTGTGAATACGAACCCATTCAATTGGTTGGTTTTTCTCAATTGCAGTGTAAATTTTTTGGATTTCAGGAGATTCTTTTTTGATAACGCCATGGCAATTCATGCAAATATTCGCCGATGGAATGGTAGCTGATTTGCCACGATTTACACCCGTATGGCAATAATTACAATCTACCTTATATTGACCTGCATGAAGTTTATGAGAAAAAGCAATAGGCTGCTTAGGCGCATATCCCTGCTGTACTCCTATTCCGTACATTCCATCAATGGTGGCTTTAGTCACCATAAGAATGAAAAACCAAACTGTGGCACTGCGAACGGCTGAGTTTTTACTGAAAGCAACCAATCCGTTTCTAAGTTTGTCGCCCATGGAAGTGCCTTCACTGGAAGATACGTCCCCACTGACCGCTTTAGACAAAATCGAAACGATTGCTAACAATACTCCCAATACTAACAGCATTACCAATAATAAGGCAACTAAAATGTAAGTAAACAAATCAGATGGGCCTGAACCACCGGAAACTGCTTGAGCGGTATTAGTTGCACCGGCCGGTGCAGCAGCGACTGCAGTATTTGCTTTTTCAATATATGCCAAAATGTCTTTCACCTCTTTGTCTCCAAATGCGGGGAAAGCAGTCATTTGTGCTTTATTGAATTTGTTGTACAAAGCAACTGCATACTCATCTCCTGCCTGAATAACGCCATTGGGATTTTTCACCCATTTTACTATCCAAGCTAAATCACGGCGCTGTTGAATACCTTTTAATCCGGGACCAACGACTACCTCATCTTTGGGAGAGTGACAAGCTTTACAATTATTATTAAACAGCGTTTCGCCGCTTGCTGCATCGCCATCTTGAGCTATTGCCTTACTTAGGCTTATCATAGCTAAAAGGGCTATGACAAATAGTCGACTAATGTTACGCATTTCTTTGAAAAATAAACAACTCCTCATTTGTGTATAAATTAACAAAAACGTGATACTTCTTGACCGCACAAAAGTAATGCACGATTACATACGTGCCAAAGCATTTCTATCCTTAATTTGCAATAATTTAATTATTTAGATTTTTTCTAATTAAGCTTAGAAGTAATTGTGAAGCATAGAATATAGCATTATTTGATTGAAAATGGCCGGATTAAAAACAAAAAATACCATTCAGCATGTTAAAACTTATCATGGCTGAATGGTATTTTTCTTAGAAAATAAATTTGCAATAAGAGGTCCCGAGCGGATTCGAACCGCTGTACGAGCTTTTGCAGAGCTCTGCCTAGCCACTCGGCCACAGGACCTTTTTATTAGTTGGATGTTAGTATGTTTTGGTTGTCTGAAAATATTCTAACAAACCTACAAACTAACATCCACGTGCAAATATAACAGTTTATTTTAGTTCTGTTACTCTGCTTCTGCCTCTTTTGTAACTTTCTTTGTAGCGGCAGCTTTTTTCTTCTTTTCGCCTTCTTCCAATTGTTCTTTTAAAGCCGAAAGTGCTTCTAAATCACCCAAAGTAGCTTTTTCAGCATCTTTAGGTTTTTCTACTTTAGCAGGTTTAGCTTTTTCTTCAACTTTGGGCTCTTCTTTTTCCTGCCAAGTTTTGACATGAGAAAGAACAATACGTTTTTCTTCTTTTAAGAATTCAGTTACTTTAAAATCAAGCGACTCGCCTACTTCAGCAACCGTACCATCTTCTTTGGCTAAGTTTTTCAAAATAGCAACTCCTTCAATTCCGTAAGGTAATTCAAGAGTGGCAACCTTATCGCCTTTACCAACAACAGTACACTTATGCACTGAACCTACAGCGAAGATGCTTTCAAAAGTATCCCAAGGATTTTCTTCCAAGTGCTTATGGCTTAAAGAAAGACGACGGTTATCTGCGTCTAATTCAAGAACCATTACTTCAAGTTCCTCGCCTACTTTAATAAAATCGCTTGGGTGTTTGATTTTTTTAGTCCATGAAAGATCCGATACGTGAACCAAACCGTCAATACCTTCTTCTAATTCAAGGAAAAGACCAAAGTTAGTAAGATTACGAACAATACCTTTATGTTTAGTACCAACAGCGTATTTATCAATGATTTCCTGACGTGTCCAAGGATCAGCAGTCAGTTGTTTCAATCCTAACGACATTTTACGTTCGTTACGATCTAATGTTAATACAACGGCCTCTACTTCATCACCAATTTTCAGGAAGTCCTGAGGATTGCGTAAATGTTGTGACCAAGACATTTCCGAAACGTGAATGAGTCCTTCTACACCCGGCATAATTTCAAGGAAAGCGCCGTAATCTGCTACGTTAACTACTTTACCTTTTACTTTAGAGCCGATTTCGATTTCTGATGCAAGTGCTTCCCAAGGATGAGCCTGCAATTGCTTCATACCAAGTGAAATACGTTTTTTATCTTCGTCAAAATCCAAAACTACGACGTTGATTTTTTGGTCAAGGCTTAACAAATCCGAAGGATCGTTGATACGTCCCCAAGAAATATCAGTAATGTGCAATAAACCATCAACACCGCCTAAGTCAATAAACACCCCAAATTTGGTCATGTTTTTGATAACACCTTCCAATACCTGACCGCGTTCCAAATTAGTAAGAATTTGTTGGCGTTGTGCTTCAAGGTCTTTTTCAATAAGAATTTTATGAGAAACAACCACGTTATTATTAGCATGGTTAATTTTCACTACTTTTACTTCCATCTTCTTACCTACAAACACATCAAAGTCGCGAATAGGCTTCACGTCAATTTGTGAACCCGGCAAGAAAGCTTCAATGCTGTAGATATCAACAATAAGACCGCCTTTCGTACGACGTTTCACAAAACCATCAATCACTAAATCATGATCAAATGATTTTTGGATGTTATCCCATGCCGTAATTACGCGCGCTTTCTTACGAGAAAGTATCAATTGACCGTTAGGGTCTTCTTGATTTTCAATATATACTTCAATTTCGTCGCCGATTTTCAGATCCGTCAAATCACGAAATTCTGAACGCGGTACGATACCGTCTGATTTTGAACCAATATTCAAAATCACTTCGCGGTCATTCATACCGACCACGACTCCTTTTACGACCTCTTTTTCGGCGACGGGTGAGATAGTCCCGTTGATCAATTGTTCCAATTGGGCTTTTTCAGAAGCAGAATAGCCACTACCAAAGCCGCGATTATCGACTCTGTCCCAATCAAAATCAGCTAATTGAGTTTTACTCATAATATAGTTGTGAAATTGCCTTTTCTTACATCAGTCTTCAGGCAAATAGACTGAAATTTAGTGAAACAAATCCCGCCCCTTGCAAAACGGATTGCAAAGGTAGAAGTTTCTACAAAAAAAAGCAATTTTTTTTAGTACGCCTTTTCTCTTTTTGCCAAAAAAGGCATCCACGATTCTTCGGTAGTACCCGAATATTCACGCATAAATAAAATAAACGAGGGTTTAAAAGGACGTTGCCGCATAGGCATCGAAGCTTCTTCCGGAGTACAATCTCCTTTACGCGTATTGCAACGTTTACAGGCAGTTGCGAGATTTTCCCAACTTGTTCGCCCTCCGCGGGACTTTGGCATGACATGATCAAGTGTGAGATCTTCGTGAGTTCCGCAATAAACACAGCGGTGATTATCTCGCTTAAAAATATTCTGCCGTGTCATCATTACGCCTTTGTAAGGCAAGTTAATGTAACGGTGCAGTCGAATCACCGTTGGCATTGGGAATACACTGCTTACTGTGCGTAGATAATACGCAGAAGACTCGGCAACCAATTCAGCCTTGTTGAGATACACCAGCAAGAAGGCTTTGGGGACGGAGCAAATGCTCAACGCGGAGTAATCTTGATTTAGTATTAAGACTTTCCTACCCATACCGATACGAGGGGTTTTTAGGTTTGCGCAATATACAAAGGATTATCGTGAAAAAATGCGTTTCTACAAACTTCTTAACGGAAAATTGTTTTAGTAGATAAACACTCCGTCTATCATTTATTTTGTCCCATTTATAAAAAATAAATAAACATCTCTTGTTTACTAAACACTGTTTAGTAAATTTGCATCGTTCACAAAAATCGACTAAAGTACGTCTGTATACAACAATGGGAATTTTAGAGAGGAAAGAGAGAGAGAAAGAAGATATGCGGCGGCTTATTTTGACTGCTGCCCGCAAACTTTTTTTAGAACAAGGGTACGAAAAAACCAGTATCCGCAATATTGCTGATGCCATAGAATATAGTCCAGCCACCATTTATCTATACTATAAAGACAAAAACGAGTTGTTTTTTGCCTTGCACGAAGAGGCATTTTTGAAATTCATGGAGGAATTAGGTGGCGTTAGAAGCGTTAAAGACCCGTTTGAACGATTGATTGAAATGGGGCATCGTTACATCAAGTATGCAGTGGAGAATCCTGAATTATACGATTTGATGTTTATCATGACTGCTCCTATGGAAACATTAGCCTGCCGAGACGAATTGTGGGAGGATGGCTTAAAATCGTTTGGATTACTTAAATGGGTCATTCAGGAGTGTGTCAACATAGGCTATTTAAAAAATACAGATATTGAGATTTCTGCCATGACTGTTTGGGCTTATATGCACGGTTTAGTTACCATTTATCTTAAAAACAGAATGAGTATGTTTCAGGATGATCAGCAAATACAACGAATGCAACAGTCGTTTACACTTTTCAGTAAAATGATAAAAGAGTCTTTGTGAATCAAACCAATCAGCCATGATTTTATTTCTCGCTATGATACTGATTTTGATTTTTGTAAGTATTTCAATCTTACACTTTTATTGGGCTTTTAGGGGCAAAAAATGGGGAAACTTTACCATTCCAACTAAAAGTAATGCTGCTAGCACTCCCCTTTTTAAACCAAGTTTCTTTGAAACGTTGGTAGTAGCTGTTGGATTTTTAGTCTTTGTCTGGATTATTGGAATGAATGCCCAAGTATTCCCACTTGTCTGGATAACTAAAAACTATGTTACCTATGCCACTTTTGGGATTGTATTTATTTTCCTGTTAAGAGCCATTGGTGAATTTAGATACATTGGATTTTTTAAAAGAATAAAGGATACGACATTCGGACAAATGGATAGCCGTTATTATTCGCCATTGTGCTTATTAATAGCAATTACTACTCTGATTATCAACACATAAACGCCTAATAACTATGAAAACTCACTCATCAATCTTCAATTAGCAGCCCCTTTTTTTGACTAATTTTTGAACACTGTTTATTAAATAAGACATGATTAGATACTATTACCTACTGCTATTGCTGCTCAGTGGATTTGGGGCAACGGCACAACAATCAGCCATTCTGGATGCTTATGTTCAGGAAGGTCTACAAAACAATCTCGCTCTTAAACAGGAAGGGTTTGAAATTACGAAGTCCATGGAAATAATCCAGCAGGCCAGGGCTTTATTTTACCCTAAAATCGCCTTTAATCCTACCTATTCACTGGCGGCAGGCGGACGACGTTTGGAGTTTCCTGTTGGAGATTTACTTAATCCCGTTTACAGCACGCTCAATCAGCTTACAAAAACAAGTAACTTTCCTCAAATTGATAACGTAAATCAACTACTGGCTCCCAACAATTTTCACGACACTAAATTTACTGTCCAGTACGCGATTTACAATCCTGAAATTCAGTACAACTACCTGATTCAAAAGACGCTGTTAAGTGCGCAGGAAGCTAAAAAGCGAGTGGTAGAAAACGAACTGCGCTACAACATTGAAGGGGCTTATTACCAATACATGCAAACATTGGAGGGATTGAAAATCTACGCCAATGCTCAAAAAACCCTTCGTGAGTTGGTACGACTTAATCAAAAATTAGTAGCCAATAATGTGATTACCAAAGATGCAGTTTTTGGGGCAGAATATGAGGTCAGTAAATTGGAACAACAGATAACGGTTACTGAAAAGAACCGTGAAATTGCAAAAGCTTACTTTAATTTCCTGTTGAACAAAGACTTAAGTGTTCCTATTCAGGTGGATTCTACCCTTACTAAAAGCGCAACTAATGTTGGCGATTTAACAAGCTTAGCACAAAACGCCATTTCGAATCGTCAAGAACTCAAGCAAATAGACCAGTCTATTTTAGCTTCACAAACGGCTGTTACTCTTAACGAAAAAGCAGCTAAAAGACCTTCACTTTTCATTGGTGGAAATACCGGTTTTCAGGGCTTCGGTTATACATTCTCAGGACAGGCTTATTTGGTAGCCCAAATCGGGTTGCAATGGGATTTGTTTAAAGGGTATGAACGAAAATCAAAAGTTCAGCAGTCCAAAATTCAAACTGAGCAGCTGCGCACCAAAAAATTGGAAGTGGAAAAACAGATCGAATTGCAAACCACACAGGCATTCTATGAACTGCAAGCTTCTCGTGAATCATTAAAATCCTTGGCCGACGGAGTGATTAAAGCCGAGCAATATTTCAAGGTTGTTGACAGTCGTTACCGCAATGGTAACGTACTCTTGATTGAATATGTTCGAGCGCAAAATGAATTGCTCAATGCGCAATTGCAGCAATCATTGGCTCAGTTTGATGTAATGATAAAACAATCACTTTTGGATAAAGTCGTAGCCGTAAAATAAAAGTCAGTTTTAAATTTTTAAACACATGAAACGATACATTTTCTTTTTATTCATCGCCGCTCTCGTCACTGCTTGCGGCGAAAAAGAAACTAAAAAACAGGAAACGGCATCTTCCGCCGAAGAAACGTTAATCCCAGTCCAATTATCCAAAATAGAATCGGTTAATCGCTCTGAAAGCATTGTAGCTTCTGGATTGATGGCCTCATCAGAAGAAGCTAAACTGTCTTTTAAAATCGGTGGCATTATTCAAAGTATTCACGTAAAAGAAGGTCAGAAAGTACGTAAAGGTCAGGTATTGGCTTCATTAAACATGACTGAAATTGACGCTCAGGTCAGTCAGTCAAAATACAGCGTTGAAAAGGCCGAACGTGATTTTAAGCGAGTGGAAAGTATGTACAAAGATACTGCCGCTACCCTTGAACAAATGCAAAATGCAACGACCGGTTTTGACGTAGCTAAACAGAATTTACAAATTGCTCAATTCAACCGTTCCTACGCCCAAATCACTTCACCGATTGATGGAAATGTCATCAAAAAAATGGCCAATGAAGGAGAATTGACTGGACCAGGCACCCCGATTTTGTTTTTAACTTCCAATCGCCAGAGCGACTGGGTCGTGCGGATCGGGGTATCGGATAAAGACTGGGCGCGGCTCAAAGTGGGTGATAAAGCTACGGTCACCTTAGACGCCTACCCTACCGAAACGTTTACAGGCAGCGTTACTAAGTTAGCGCCCGCTGCCGACCCGATGAACAAGCTCTACGAAATTGAAGTCCGGATCGGTTCTAATGGAAAGCGGTTTGCCTCCGGTCTATTTGCCAAAGTGGAACTGAAACCTGTACAAAATCGCAATTATACCATGGTACCCATTGAGGCGATTGTAGAAGGAAACGGAAAGGATGCTTTTGTATACGTCTTGGATGATTCACGGAAAAAAGTAAAACGAATGCCCATTCAAATTGGCTTCGTTGACGGAGATAAAGTATTGGTAACAAATGGGTTAAATAACGTATCGGAGGTAATTACTTCAGGAAGTGCTTTTTTGACCGAGACTTCTTCTGTGGTGGTAAAATAATCTAATCATTCTTTCAAAATGAATTTATCAGAATTTTCCGTCAAAAACTGGCAGTTTATGCTGGTGATGTTTGTGGGTGTGGTCGCCTTGGGGCTCAACTCTCTTTTTAAAATGCCACGCGCCGAAGATCCAACCTTTGAGGCTCCCACTTTTATTATCTCTGTTATCTATCCGGGCACCGACCCCAAAGACATGGAAGAATTGGTGGTTGACCCCGTTGAAAAACGCCTAAACGAATTAAAAGACGTTAGAAATATTCGTACAACCATCGACGACGGCTTGGCTGTATTTATGCTGGAATACGACTATTCAGTGGACAACGATGAAAAAAAGCAGGAAATCGCCCGCGAAGTAAACTCCATACGAGGTATTTTACCTACCGACATTTTCGATATTCACTATTTTCAGTTTGACCCTGGATTGGTAAATATTGTACAAGTTGCCTTGGTCTCAGAAGTAGCCTCTTACAAAGAAATGGCTGATTATTCTGAAAAATTGCGGAAGGTTCTGGAGAAGAATAAAGACCTGCGAGGCGTCAAAGACTACGGTTTTCCCAAAGAAAACGTACGAATTTCGCTCAACGTTGAAAAAATGGCGCAGGAAGGCATTGCCATCAATCGAGTACTGGGCGCATTACAGGCTGAAAATCTTAATATTCCTGCGGGAAGCGTACAGGAAGGTGCAAGAAGATTTAACGTAAAAACCAGTGGTGATTATGAGTCGCTGGAGCAAATGCGTAACACCATAGTTTCGACCAACGGCCAGAAAATCATTTACTTACGAGATATAGCTGAGGTTGATTTTAACTACGAAGAAGAAACAAATCTTACTCGCCTCAATGGCCGACGGGCTGTACTGGTAGTTGCTGCCCAAAAAACGGGAAAAAACATTACCGAAACGGGAACAAAACTGAATCTCAGTCTAACGGAATTTGAAAAGACGATGCCGAAGCACATCAAAATGATAAAATATTTTGACCAATCGGTAAGTGTGGACAAGCGTTTAAGTCGTTTTGCCAAAGATTTCGGAATTGCTATCTTGTTGGTTGCGCTTACATTGCTACCGCTCGGATTAAGAGCTGCCTTGGTAGTAATGATTTCTATTCCGCTGTCGCTTGCCATTGGACTTACAGCTGTCAACTATCTGGGTTACAGCATCAATCAGTTGAGTGTAGTAGGCTTAATCGTGGCTTTGGGGATTTTAGTGGATGACTCTATTGTGGTGGTTGAAAACATTGAGCGATGGATGCGGGATGGTTTCTCCAAAAGAGATGCGGCTATCAAGGCAACCAAACAAATTACGTTGGCCGTGATTGGTTGTACAGTAACCTTAGTATTAGCGTTTTTACCTCTCATGTTTTTACCCGAAGCATCGGGAGATTTTATTCGAAGCCTTCCTACAGCGGTGGTGATGACCATTGTAGCCTCCATGTTAGTATCGCTTACCATCGTTCCTTTTTTGAGTAGCCGTTTATTGGAAAGCAATCACAATCCAGAAGGGAATATCTTCTTACGGGCATTGAAAAAAGTGATTTCAGGTTCCTACAGTCGTTTGCTCAATTGGGCTTTACGCCACCCTTTGCCTACGCTTTTATTTGCCGGATTGATTTTTGGGGCATCATTGACTATTCCCAAACAAATCGGTTTTGCTTTGTTTCCTAAATCAGAGAAACCTATGTTTCGGATTACGTTTGAAACTCCGGAAGGAAGTAGCCTGACCGAAACCAACCGCGTATCACGCGTTATTGAAAATGAGTTGAAACGCCATCCGGAAGTCAAATACTTTTCAACGAGTGTTGGCCGTGGCGTTCCCCGTATGTATTACAATGTGATTGAGCGTTCAGAGTCAAGCAATTATGCCGAGGTTTTTGTGCAACTTCAGGATGAGATTCACCCTCCCGAAAAAATTAAAATTATCGACCAACTGCGCGAACGCTTGCGTTACGTACCCAATGCCAACGTAGAAGTAGTGGATTTTGAACAGGGGCCCAACACGGAAGCTCCAGTAGCCATTCGGGTTTTGGGTGAAGACCTCGAAAAACTGCGCATCGTAGCTGCCGATGTGGAAAAAATCTTAAAAGACACACCGGGTACGATTTATGTTAAAAATCCACTTACCACCCGTCGAACTGATTTACGCGTTAAAATCAATAAAGAAAAAGCGGGTCTTTTGGGCCTGTCAATAGCGGACATCAACCGTACCGTTCGGTTAGCCATTGCGGGGCTCAATATTGGCACGTTTAAAGATGCCACGGGCGATGATTATAACATTAACGTAACTTTACCGAAAGGGAGAACCACCACACCTGAGGTTCTTAATAACCTGTACGTAAACACATTGACAGGCCCAGCAATTCCTCTACGACAGATAGCTGAAATACAATTTGAAACTTCTACCAACCAAATTCGCCACTTCGACCGTGACCGTTTTGTGACCATATCGGCTTTTGTAAAAAGCGGTTATTTAGTTGACAATGTGTACAATGAGATTTTGGCCAAACTTGAAAAATATAAACTCCCGAACGATTTCAGTTATAAAGCAGCAGGAGAACTGGAAGCTCGCGAGAAATCATTTGGCGGCTTAGGTACCATCATTTTGATTACGGCCTTTGGTTTCCTCGGTGTGTTAATTTTGGAATTTGGAACCTTCAAAAGTTCATTGATTGTACTTTCCGTGATTCCGTTAGGTATCATTGGAGCTTTTACCATGCTTTGGATTGTGGGCTATCCGCTTTCTTTTGTCGCCGTCATTGGCTTAATTGCTTTGATTGGAATTGAGGTCAAAAACTCCATCTTACTTGTTGACTTTACCAATCAACTGCGAGAAGAAGGACGACCTCTCATTGAAGCCATTCAGGAAGCGGGCGAGATTCGTTTTGTCCCGATTGTATTGACTTCGCTCACAGCGATTGGCGGTTTGATTCCGCTCGCCATCGAAGGCAATCCGCTTTATTCTCCTTTGGCTTGGGTTTTGATTGGCGGTTTGATTAGTTCTACTTTGCTATCACGGATTGTAACCCCCGTTTTATATCGCTTAATTCCGCCACGGGTAGAGGTGACAGTAAATGAGGAACAACAATAAAAATCTCTTGATTATTTTAACCATGAAAATTGCAAATTTGATTTTCATGGTTAGAATACTTGATTAACTTCCCTTGACCAACTCCACATAAAACTTTACCACATTCTTAAAATCCTCAATACTGATTCGCTCATTAGTCCCATGAGGGCGTTTGAGATCTTCCTCATTCATCCGCACGGGCATAAAACGGTAAAGATTGGTGCACACTTTTCTGTAATACCGTGCATCAGTTGCCCCTACGACCAAATAGGGTGCTACGATAGCATCCGGGAAACAACTTTTAATGGTTCTATGCAGTGTCCGAAAACCTACCGAAGCTGTATCAGAAACAGGAGACGGCTCTGAATCAAATTGTTTCAAAACCTCTATTTTAATTCGGTCGTTATCAATTACTTTTCTAACATACTCCTCCACTCCCCTGACCGAATCCCCGGGTAAAATCCGAAAATTTATTTTGGCTACGGCCTCCACCGGCAACACATTATCTTTTACTCCGGCATGAATTACCGTTGGAGCAATACTTGTTCTCATTATAGCATTTCCGGCATTGGTTTTAGCCATAATATTGATAATGACGGATTTCAATAACCAGCGATTGGCCATGGCCAATTTGGTTCCGAAAGGCATTTCATCGGCAAGATAGTCTTGTAAATAACTCGCGCCTCCTTCCAAACGAGCCGGGAACGGTTTCTTTTGCAACTTGTCAATCGCTTCGGCTAACATTCCGATACTAGTTTGTGGGGGCGGCATAGATGAGTGTCCACCCTCTCCCATGGAAGTCAATTGCAATGTTGTATATCCTTTTTCGGCTACCCCAATCAGCGCGATGGATTTATTGATTCCCGAAACACCATCTGTTTTGATGGTACCGCCTTCGTCCATGACATATTCCAATTGAACTTTACGGCTTTCAAGTAAAGCGGCTATCTGTTGTGCCCCGTATCGTCCCGAAATCTCCTCATCGTGCCCGAAAGCCAAATAAAAAGTACGATTGGGTTGGTAATTTTGCTTCAACAAATACTCTACTGCTTCCAAAACCCCAATTACTGTCACTTTATCATCGAGCGTGCCACGCCCATACACAAATCCCTCGGCAATATCGCCCGCAAAAGGTTGGTGCTTCCACATTTTTTCGGTGCCCTGTACCATGGGTACTACATCATAATGACCCATTAAAAGGGCGGGTTTCAAAGAAGTATTTTTCCCATTCCACTGATACAATAGCCCATACGTATTAACACGCTCAAATTTCAAACGGCTATGAACCAAAGGATAGGTTTTGGCCAAATAGCCCACAAATTTCTCGAACTGAGTACTATCCATCAGCGACAGATCTTCAAAAGAAACGGTTCGAATTTTAACCGCGTCGGATAAATGGACAATGGCTGAATCACTGATGGTCAGAGCCGCAGCAGGGGTAACACCAAGCATCTGTTTAGACGAAATCCGAAACGTATTGAATAACAAAACGACAATTAGCAGAAGAAGCGCAAACGCTATAAGACGCAGGATTTTTTTCATGAAAAAGATACGAACCGTCTGTCCGTGACTAAGGTTAGGTATATGCTATTTACGAACTAATTCCACAAAATCAAATGCTATTGCGTGTTTTTCGTCACTTGTGTGGTGAAGGCGGCTTTCTTCCTGCCAATATTCAATATCAGGAATGGTAAAGTAAGCGTCGCCCTCAAAATCAGCCCGTACCTCCGTCAAATAAATTTTATCAGCAATAGGTAGCGTAAGTCGGTAAATTTCGGCCCCTCCTATCACAAAGACTTCTTCTGTATCCGTTTTTTGGGCTACTTCCACAGCTTCCTCTATTGAATTTACAACCAATACTCCTTCCATACACCACTCTTTGCTCCGAGTAATGACAATTGAAGTACGGTTAGGCAGAGGCTTCCCAATGGAATCAAACGTCTTGCGCCCCATAATGATGGGATGGCCCGTTGTGAGGCGTTTGAATTGTTTCAAATCATCGGGTAAACGCCAAATCAGTTGATTATCACGGCCAATAACACCGTTTTGGGCAGCAGCTACAATAAGGGAGATTTTCAAGGTTTATAGTTTATAGTAACCGATAACTCATTTTTTCATCATTACTCCATTTCTAAAATATCAATCAATACCACTTCAAAATCTATCAGAACATCTTCTCCTACTAATTTTTCAGCAAATGGTTTGGTTTCAGGAACCAAATTGGGTCGAAAAATATAGGTTTGTTGCTCACTCATTGACACCAGCCAGCCCAATCGTACGCCATTTGAAATCCACTTCACCATTTTTTGCTTTAAATCTTCCAAATTATCCGTATCAGACTCCAGTTCCAATACAAAATCAGGGGCCAAATAGGGAAACGATTTTTTTTCTGCCGTTGATAATTGATTCCAATGCTCTTTATGAATCCAAGCCACATCAGGCGCACGCATGGATTTATCGGCTAAGAAAAACCCTCCATTGGAATCGATGACTTTCCCCGCTTTGGTACGTCGATTCCAGATAACAAATTCGCCATTGAGTTCACTGTTATTAGAGCTTGTAAGTAAATGAGTAGGAGACATATTGATAAATAGTTGACCAAATTCATCTCGTTCTACCCTTAAATCAGGGTTTGATAGACAAAACGTTGCCAATTCAGTGTCGGTGAATTGCTCGCGGATGGGAATGTGAAGTGGAATAATCATGAGACAGCAACGATTAGGATTCTCCAAATAGTTGAACAAATATAGAGAATGATTCCCTATTTTTGC
>NZ_JAIXST010000335.1 GCF_027484545.1 Runella sp.
AGAGGTGTTCTGTTGTAGCTCCTTTAACAACATTAATTGTTCTTTTTCTAAGATTAATTCCATACCATACTAACGAAATCATACTCCCACTTTATTGCAAACCTAATTTAGTTCAGTATACATCCACCCAACAACTTCAAAATCGTCGTTTTCCCTGTATTATTATTGCCTAGAATGACATTCCATTGTTGGTAGCGTCCATCGGGGCGAGTAAAAGAAATCCGGTGCTCTCCCTGAAAGCAATTGAAGTCTGTAATGGTGATTTTGCTTAAATAAACGCCTTCTGTTTCCTGACTCATAAAATCCTCGTCTTTTTTGTAAACTTACTTAAAAACGTGTTTTATTGCCAAAATATCCCCAATTTTGCGGTTTAACTACCAACTTCTTAGTCGAAACTGATGAAAATTGCCATTGTAGGTTGCGGAAACATGGGTATGGCCTTCGCCAAGTCGTTTTTGCAATATGATTTAGTGAAAAAAGAGAATCTTCTTTTGATTGAAAAAAGTGCAAATCGCGCCGAATCCCTCCGTGCTGAAAATACAGGTGTGGTGATTGAAACCATCAGCTCACACATTGGTGAATACGATATTGTAATATTGTCGGTGAAACCGCAGGATTTTGCAGCAGTGCAGGATGACTTGCGGGGAGTACTGCAACCGCAGCAGGTCGTTCTTTCCATCATGGCCGGGATTCCCATCAGCAATATTCAGGAAAAATTGGATCATCGGTTGGTCATCCGGGCAATGCCTAATACACCCGCGATGCTCGGCATGGGAATCACGGGCTTTTCGGCGGCAAAAGAATTGAGTTTTGCCCAATTATTGAAAGTCGATAACCTCATCAACGCCACGGGACGTTCGGTGTTTTTGGAAGACGAATCTATGCTGGATGCTGTCACGGCATTGAGCGGAAGCGGCCCGGCTTATTTTTATTATTTGGTAAAAGCGATGGTGGAAGCCGGCAAACAAATGGGCTTTGAAGAATCATTGGCAACTTTGTTGGTTAAACAAACGATGTTGGGGTCTTTTCACCTTATCAACAACGCCGACAAAAGTCTCGACGACCTTATTAAGGCCGTAGCGTCAAAAGGAGGAACCACCGAGGCTGCCTTGCGCGAATTTGAAAGCGGAAAATTGTCAGAAACGCTCCAGACGGGGATTTTGGCCGCCGAACGCAGAGCAAAAGAGTTATCGAAGGGATAGAGGATTTCAGCAACACTCAGTAAAAATGCTGAATTGAAAAATTTCAAAGGCGCATTTTCGTTTTTTCTACATGAAGCACTTTTTACGCACTGCCTTTTTATTTTTGTTTATTATCAACGGAATTGCAGCCCAAAATCCTGCCGCGGTTCGTTTTGTGCGAAATCAAGGCCAATGGGATGCCTCGGTTCGCTATCGTGCCGATATTCCGGGAGGGTATTTGTTGCTCAAAGAAAAATCGTTGATGTACGTATTTTTCGAAGTAAATGCTTTGTTGAGTCGTCATGCATTGGGCGGAAATTCTGTCGCTGCCCGTACTTCTGATGTAGTAAACGGACACGCTGTAGAGGTGCTGTTTGAAGGGGCGAATACGGCGATTCAGGTCAAAGAAGAGCACCCCAACGCGGTCAAATTCAATTATTATTTAGGAAATGACCCTAACCGTTGGGCGTCAAACGTGCCGACTTTTGGGGAAATCATCTACCGCGACGTGTATCCAGGCATTGATTTTAAAATGTATGCCTTCCGCGAAACCTTGAAATACGAATTTTTGGTGGCTCCCAATGCGGATGCCTCAAAAATTAAACTGCGTTATCAGGGAAGCAAAGAGTTGAAATTGGCTGATAATCAGCTTTCTGTTCAAACTTCGGTCAACTCATTTCGGGAATTAAAACCATATACTTATCAGGAAATCAATAACCGTACCCGCGAAGTAGTGACCCAATACCATTTAGAAGGCGAGCATTTGTCATTCGATTTTCCCAAAGGATATGACCGTACGCAGTTATTGACGATTGACCCCGAATTGGTATTCTCAACGTTCTCCGGCTCGCTTGCCAATAACTTTGGACACGCCGCTACGTACGATGAATTGGGAAATATGTATTCCGTAGGAACGCTTCACTCTTTAGGTACTTTTCCAACGACGGCCGGTGCTTTTCAGCGGCAATCCGGCGGGAATGTGGATATAGCACTGTTAAAGTTTAGTCCCGATGGTACCAAATTGTTGTACGGTACCTACATTGGCGGTGGTGATGTGGACGTGCCGCACAGTATGATTGTGAACAGCAAGGATGAATTAGTTCTTTTTGGAACAACTTCTTCGCAAAACTTCCCGCTCACGTCGGGAGCCTACCAAACGCGTTTTGGGGGCGGAACACCGGTTGAGCCGATTGGAGGTTTTCAGTATTTTAACGGCAGCGATATTTTTGTGTTGAAACTCAATTCAACCGGAACTGTCCTGACGGGCAGCACACTCGTGGGCGGGAACGGCAACGACGGGATTTGCCGCACGTTTGACTTCAATCTGGTAAATTATGGTGATGAATTCAGGGGAGAAGTAGTGATTGATGGCAAAGACGATATTTACGTAGCTTCCTCTACCACTTCGACTAATTTTCCGTTAGTCAATCCCATCAGTACTCAATACGGAGGTCGTCAGGATGCTGTCCTGTTTAAGTTGAGTTCAGACCTTAAAACCTTGGTGGCCAGTACCTATCTGGGGGGAACAGCCCCTGATGCTGCTTATGGATTGAAATGGGCACCTTCCGGAGCGCTTTACGTGACCGGGATGACGCGCAGTGCTAATTTGCCCGTCAAAACGGGCGCATTTAAAAGCGTAATCTCAGGCGTAGAAGATGGATTTTTGGCCAAGTTTGCCAACGATAAATTAGAACAACTCACTTATTTGGGTACGGATAGTTCGGATGTGGCTTATTTGGTAGATGTAGATCAGGAAGAAAATGTTCACGTTTTTGGACTGACGCGCGGCCGTTATCCAACTACTGCCGGTACGTACGTAAATGCCAATGCAGGGCAGTTTATTCATGCTTTGGATAAAACGCTCTCCAAAACCCTTTTTTCGACGACCCTTGGCTCATCGCGTGCGCGGCCTGATTTGACTCCAACGGCCTTTTTGGTGAATGAATGCGGGAATATCTATTTATCGGGCTGGGGAGGAATTGTCAACAGCCGGAATGGCTATAACCCCACCAGTAATACCACAGGCTTGCCTACCACGGCTGACGCATTCCGACAAACAACTACGGGAAGTAATTTCTACATTGCGATTTTAGAAAAAGGGGCTAAATCATTACTCTACGGCACTTTTATTGGCAGTACGGTTTCCAGTTCGGATGGAGACCACGTAGATGGAGGAACAAGCCGTTTTTCTAAAAACGGCGTAATTTATCAGGCAACCTGCGTATGTCGGCAAGCCAATTTTCCTTCCACGCCTAACGTATGGTCGGTCAACCGGGGCAGTCAGGATTGTAACAATGCCGCTTTTAAATTTGACATCGACCGTCTTAAAGCCGATTTTGACCCTTACCAAGGTGCTACAAAAGGCGTAGTTTCGGGTTGCGTCCCGCTTACGCTTGATTTTGTAAATACCAGCGAAGGCGGAAAAACCTACACGTGGGATGTGCAGGGAAACAATATCTCACGCGACCCGCTGAAAGCCACTTACACCTTTACTCAACCCGGTGAATACCGAGTTACTTTGCGGGCGTTCAATCCATTAGTTTGCCGGGGACAGGATGTAGTGACCAAAATCATCAAAGTAGGAGTAAGCAAAGCCAAAGCAAGCGGCGACACGACTGTTTGTAGTAACGTCGGCGTGCCGCTCCGTGCTGAAGGGGGTATCAAATATTCATGGACTCCAACGGCAGGGTTGAGTAATCCGAATAGTGCCAATCCAATCGCGAAAGTCAGTGCGACTACCAACTTCATTTGTACGATTACCGACTCAGCCTGTACGGTAACTCGCAGTGTAGCGGTTACGGTCAATAATAACAAAGCAGATTTCAACGCACTCAGAGATACTACGATTTGCAGCGGTCAAAGCGCTATCCTCACGGCAACCGGAAGTGCGACACGCTTTCGCTGGACACCTTCGATTACCTTGAGCGATTCCGTAGGGACGCGTGTGGTAGCAAAACCGCTTCAAACTACCGTTTATACTGTCACCGGTCTTTATGCGGATGGTTGTTTGTCGCAAAAAATCATTACGATTACGGTTATTGATAATAATAAACCTGATTTTCAAGTCTCACCCGATACCACTATTTGTGCGGGACAAAGCGCTCAGTTGCTGGCGCAGGGAGCGGGAACTTTTCGTTGGTCGGTAGCACCAACCTTGTCGGATACTACGATTAAAAATCCGGTAGCCAAACCGACCCAAACGACGACTTATACCGTTACGGCCACGTATCCGGATGGTTGTAAACCCAAGAAAACCGTCACAGTCAGTGTAGAGCGAGGTCCGCAAAATGTCAGTTTCGAGGCCGTTCCTACGTATGCCTGCGGCGAACCGACGACGTTGCAATATGTCAATCGTACATCAGGTGCCACCCGATATGAATGGGATTTGGGCAATGGCAGCAGATCAATCTCGGCTACACCGTCAGCGCTCAATTATGGGCAAAACGGTACATACCAAGTCACTTTACGGGCCTTTTCGCCGCGTGGCTGTGAGTCCTCCGTGACGCAGTCGGTGTCTGTATTGAATTTAGATAAGATTCCAAATGTAATTACACCTAATGGGGATAGAAAGAATGATACGTTTGTGATCGGTATTCCCAGTTCTCAAGTAGAAATTTACAACCGGTGGGGCAAACGCGTTTTCATGAGTGAAAACTACGCAGACGATTGGGGTAAAGATGTCTTGAATGGGACGTATTTTTACCTATTGACTCTTCCCGGCAACATCCAATGCAAAGGGTGGATACAGGTACTTCAATAAAAAAAGCGGCTCAAAGGCCGCTTTTTTATAAAGTTTTCCCTAAGTGGGCCGGGCCGCCAGGGCGGAAGATTTAGATGGGGTTTATTGCAGTTTAATCATCACTTCGACGTCCGAGCAATAAGCTTGCGTAATACATCAAGTTAGCTAATGCGCCTAAAGCCGCTACCACGTAGGTCAGTGCTGCCCATTTTAGCGCATCTTTTGCCATTGCATGTTCATTGCGATTTACGATGCCACGTTGTTCCACCCACGCCAATGCCCGACGGCTCGCGTCGAATTCGACAGGTAATGTAATCAGTGAGAATAGCGTTACGCCCAAGTTGGCTACTACCAAAATGGTTAATAAAGTAGTACTCACAATGCCTTGGTTGTAAAAAATGAATCCACCAATAAACAACATTCCCATATTGAAAATGTTAAGAATATTGCTGCATACCTGCACCACGGGCACCAATGCCGAACGCATCTTTAAGGGCGCATACGCTACTTTGTGCTGTACGGCGTGGCCGCATTCGTGCGCAGCTACTGCCGCCGACGATACACTCCGTCCACTGTACACATCTGCACTCAGATTGACAGTCTTGTCAGCAGGGTTATAGTGGTCGGTAAGCATTCCTTCTACCTGCGTAATACGCACGTCATAGATTCCGTTATCTCGCAGCATTTGAGCTGCGATTTCACTCCCGCTCATGCCATTCATGAGCCCTACCTGAGAGTACTCCGTAAATTTGCTCTTTAAACGCCATTGGACAAACATCCCAATGACCATAAATACGAGCCCAATAACAATTAAACCACCCATAATTTTTGGATTTTAATAGCTGTTTTTTATCTTCTCGATTAAAGAAGTAGTGGAATAACCTTTCACTAAAGGGACGGTTATCACTGCTCCTCCTCTTTCAACGATAAAATCCGCGCCAACGATATTGGCTACCGTATAATCGTCGCCTTTGACCAAAATATCAGGACAAATTGTCTGAATAAGCTCCAAAGGAGTGGGTTCACCGAACAAAATGACAGCATCTACAAACGACAGGGCTGCCATTAGGCGAGCCCGGGCATACTCATTCACCACGGGGCGCAGAGGTCCTTTTAATGTACTGACCGAAGCATCGGTATTAAGCCCCAAAACAAGCGTGTCGCCCAAGGCGCGGGCTTTTTCTAAGTAGTCAATGTGACCTAAGTGGACGATATCAAAGCAGCCGTTGGTAAATACTATTTTCTTTCCTTCGGCTTGCCAAGCGCGGGCGGCTTCTGCGCCAGCTTCCCACGACATGATTTTGTTGGCGGTAGTAGACATTTTTTATTTCTTAAATAGTACACAAAATGACAAAACCCTCTGATTGGCGTAGTAGTCTAACTGCTCACTTCTGATTTCTCAGTACTCACTACTACTTTTGGGCTTTTTACCAGCGTGATAATAAATGAAATACCACCTAAAATCAACATCAGAATCATTTGTGTACCGTGGATATACGTGGCCAGAGCCAGTCCGTTTTCTTTGGACAATCCATACAAAACTAAGGCGCTGCTCACCAAAATATGATAGGGGCCTATGCCGCCCTGCACCGGTGCTGACATACCCAAGCCTCCCATAATCAGGATGGTAAGTCCGGCTAACAGGGTAAGGTAGGAGGATTCGGGGAGTACAAAAAAGCATACGTAAGAACTCAGAAAATACATCGTCCAAATCAGTACCGTATGGAAAACGAACATTCCCGGATTACGTAATTTCCGAACACTCAGGAGACCATCTATCAACCCCAGTACAAATCCTTCTATTTTGGCAAAGAGCGAATTCTGACGCAGACGGTCGGCATTTTTACGATAAAACCACCAAGCCGCTGCTAAAAAGCTTATTCCTACTACTGTCAAACTTCCCAGAAAGACTATTTGAGAGTTGCCGTTGCCTTGTCCTAATCCCAGCTTTTCGCCAAAAAGACTCATAAAGAAATCACTCAAACGGCCAAATTCAAGAAAAAAAGCGAGACCAATTAAAAGCAAAAGTGAGATTACATCGAAAACGCGCTCGGCGACGACTGTCCCAAAGCTTACATTGACGGGGACTTTTTCGAGGCGGTTGAGCGTTCCGCAACGCGTCACCTCACCCGCACGAGGAATGAGTTGATTGGCAAAATATCCCGTAAAAACGGCCACGGTAGAATCAAAAGCTGAGGGACGATAACCCAGTGGTTCAAGGAGCATATTCCAACGGGCAGCGCGGCTCCAGGCGGCAATGATGGTAAATAGGGTGACTAAAATAAGCCAGCTGTGATTGGCATTTTGGAATTTGGACCACATCGCGGCCAAATCCATGTCTTTAAAAACGTACCACATCAATCCTCCCGCAATAGCGAGTGAGAGGCAGTATTTGAGGATATTTTTCATAGTTTTCAGTCGATAGTCAATAGTTAGCAGTCGATAGTCCATGGCAGAGAATGTTATTTTACCGTTGACTATAAACTGTTGTCTATGGACTATTTCACAATTTTGTTGTTTTCGTCAGGAAAAACGACTTTGGGTCTAAATGTTTTTGCGTCTTCTTCGGTCATCATTCCGTACGAAATGATAATGACTACATCGCCAACTTGGGCTTTGCGGGCAGCAGCGCCGTTGAGACAGATAATGCCTGTATTGCGTTCACCTTTAATAACATAAGTAATCAGGCGCTCTCCATTGTTATTGTTAACTACGTGGACCTGTTCATTTTCAAGAATCCCGGCGGCTTCCATGAGCGCTTCGTCAATGGTAATGCTTCCTACGTAGTTTAATTCTGCCTGCGTGACTTTAACGCGGTGAATTTTGGATTTGAATATTGTGACAAACATGGTGGAAAAATTAACTGATTATCGGAAAACCATCTTCTGAAAAAATGGCACTCGGATAACCTTTAAACAAGGGGCAAAGTTCACGCTAAAAAATCACATTATCAATCAGGCGTACTTTTCCCAAATAGGCCGCAATGCAAAGGGCCGTTTCTCCAATGGGTTGAATGGCTTCCACCGTTTGAAGTGTGTGGGCGTGGACAATTTCAAAATATTCCAACCGAAAGGCGGGTTGTTCGGCAAAATGCGCAGTCATTCCTTCCTGTACTTCCGCCGTTGTTTTTCCCGAAACCAAGGCTTCTTTAGCGTTACATAATCCTTTATAAATATGGGAAGCGATTTGACGTTCGTCGGGTGTGAGATTTCGGTTGCGTGACGACATTGCCAAGCCGTCGGCTTCGCGGAGGGTTGCGCAAACATTATGTTCCATTTGAAAGCCCAAATCAATCATCATGCGCCGTATCACAGCGACTTGTTGCAGGTCTTTTTGGCCAAAATAGGTGCGTTCGGGTTGAACGATATTGAATAGTTTGGCAACTACAATGCCCACGCCATTGAAATGGCCTGGACGAAATTTGCCTTCCATAACACGCTCTAAATCACCAAAATCAAATTTTAAAACGGGCTTTTCGGCATACATCTCCTCGGCCGAAGGCGCAAAAACCACATCACAGCGGGCAATGTCCAGCATGACGCAATCAGCTTCGAGCGTGCGTGGGTAGCGAGCCAAATCGTCTGGATTATTAAATTGAATCGGATTGACAAAAATACTGCACACTGTGAGGTCATTGGCGAGACGGGAGGCTTCGATAAGCGACAAGTGTCCTACGTGTAACGCTCCCATGGTAGGCACAAAACCGACGGATTTGCCCTGTAAGCGTTGCAAAAGTAAGTAGTAGCGGAGGTCTGCGATTGTATGGAAGACTTGCATCGTACCTGTTAGTTTTATGCAAATCTACACAATAACCTGTTATGTAGACGGTGGATTTTACAAAAGTTAAGCGTATACGAAGCTAATTTTTAAGGCTTTCTTTTTTATACCCTGTTGGCAAATAAGCTGTTAGTGCAATGCCCATTAAGCCTGTCGCACTTTCTGCAACCCCTAGTTCGGGTTTTGTGTTTAAACTCTATATTTGTGCAGAAGACCCGACAACTGCATACGCCCGACTTCTGTGGATCTTAACTGCTCATTATGCCCGAACAAACAGTTTCATGATTTACCTTGATAATAACGCTACCACCAAAATAGACCCGCTCGTGTTGGAAACCATGATGCCGTTTCTGACTGATAATTTTGCCAATGCGGCTTCTACGCACGTGTTTGGGGTAGGAGCCAATGAGGCCGTAAAAACAGCCCGTCAGCAAATTGCGGATTTGATTGGAGCCCAAATAAACGAAATCGTATTTACCTCAGGCGCTACCGAAGCCATCAATTTGGCCATCAAAGGCGTAACGGAACAATACCAAACCAAAGGAAAACACATCATCACCGTCCAAACGGAGCACTCCGCCGTGTTGGACGTGTGCCGCTACCTGGAAACCAAAGGATTTACCGTGACCTATTTGCCTGTACAGCACGATGGACTCATTGATTTGGAGGTACTGAAAGCGGCCATCCGGCCGGATACGATTTTAGCTTCGGTCATGGCTGTCAATAATGAAATCGGCGTGATACAGCCGTTGAAAGAAATTGCGGAATTGGCGCACAAAGCCGGGGCTTTATTCATGACCGATGGCACACAGGCTGTGGGAAAGTGGCCACTAAATGTGGATAACTTGGGTATTGACTTGCTAACGCTGTCGGCGCATAAATTTTACGGCCCTAAAGGCGTGGGGGCGCTGTTTGTGCGGCAACGGCGACCGAATCGCGTCAAACTGGAAGGACTCCTCCACGGAGGCGGGCACGAAGGTGGCAAACGCTCGGGCACACTCAACGTGACGGGCATTGTGGGCATGAGAAAAGCGGCCGAACTCGCCCAAAAACAACTTCAATCCGATGCCAAACGCGTTGGAAAATTGCGCGACACGCTCGAAAACGAACTGCTTCAAATTTCGGGGACGCGCATTAATGGCAACCGTGAAAACCGCCTTTACAACGTGAACAACGTATTGTTTGAAGGCTGCGACTCTGACGCGCTCATCATGGGTTTGGAAAACATCGCCGTGTCCAACGGTTCGGCCTGTACTTCGGCCTCCATTGATCCTTCTCACGTATTGATGGCCTTGGGAATGACCGAAACTGAGGCTTTTTTGTGCATTCGGTTCAGCTTGGGGCGTTTCAATACCGCCGACGAAATCCCGCAGGTGGTAGAGGTGGTGAAGAAAGTAGTGGGGCAGTTGCGGGCGATGAGTGGCTAAGCTTGGTACAAAAAAGCGGGCCCTAAATGCCTTTTTCTAATCCTCTATAAAGTCTTTTCAGAGGCAAGGGGCATTCTTGAATGGCATACAAAATAGCCGTGGCATCATCGCCGTCGTAGTCACGAACTATCCAAGTAGTGTCGGTTTGTTTGGTATAAACTGACACATGTTTGGTGTCTTGGTGCACCAGTATATATTCTTTAAAACTCGGAATCGTACGGTAATATTCATATTTGATGGTTCGGTCGTAATCTTTGGTCGAGCCGGACAGCACCTCAACAATAAGTAAGGGATTTGTGATGGTATCCTTACGATTTTGATAAAATTCGGGTTTTTCGCAAATTACTACCGCGTCGGGATACACAAATTTGTTGTATTGCTCAATTCTTATTTTGGTGTCACTGTTACTGACAATAAACGCTAATTCATTGCTCTCAACAAAACTATCAATAATAGTGGCTGCTTTTTGAGCTAACCGATTATGGGGTAGTTGTCCTCCTGCCATTTTTAGTATGCTGCCATTATGGTATTCGTGTTTGTAAATAGATTTGTCCTCCAACCTAAAATAGTCCTCAATAGACACTTTTTGGGTGGGTAGCAGTACTTTTCGACGAATAGGCTTTGTCAGCATGGTTACCTGATAATAGGATCAATCCTCTCATTAGTTCTCCGGTAAAGATAAATAGAAAAGCACAAAACCCAAAAGAGGTTTTGCAGGTGAATATGGCTCAATGGGAAGCAATAATACTATCAATCATTCACAAACTGTGCGTCTTTATACGTAAATCAGCAGTTGGCGGTTATGTGCCACAACTGCAAACCGGATTGAACGAGTGCAAAACCGCCACGCCCGTCAAGTCGACATAAATTCTTTTTCCTTGTCACGCTGTAAGCGTCTGAATTTTTGTGGGGCATTTGGTGGAATAGAGGTATATAAAAATTCGGCAGTGCGCGCAAAGTAATGCTATAACAAAAAAATAGACAACTGGGGCAAATGCCTAACTTTGGAGTGACTAAACTCAAAGATTATGTACCTATTTTGCCCAAGTTGTCACAGCACA
>NZ_JAIXST010000328.1 GCF_027484545.1 Runella sp.
AAACCCTCTCATTTTCTAAAAAATTAGAAAATCACATTGGGGCTATCAAATTCTATTTATGCTACCATAATTTGAATCATGCAATGGGGCTCTCAGCACCATAATTGAAGCACTACCAGATTTTTAAGCGTATCCTTTGTTATAAAATCTCCATCAAATTTATCTTTCTCAAAGGTATTCCAATACGACCAAACCAAGTCAACATCCGAATTCCTTGCTTCGTAGAAATGGTTAAGAATGAAGGCTACTCTATCCCGAAAACTTTGCATATTACCCGTGGCAACACTGTCTAAAATATCCTTTCGTTTTTTTTCAATGCGTTCCTCTTTGGTAATTCCCTTTGCCTGTTTCTCAAAAAGTTCGGATTCTTGTTCTTCCATGTCTTTATACGGTTTTACAAAAGCAAGTTACTAGTTTTTTTTCTGCAAAATCATTACCCAAGTTAAGGCGTATAAATCACTGCATTGGCAATGATGCGGGCGTAAATCGGATTTTCAAAATCAGCTGTCCTACGGCCCGGTTGACTGTAAAAAACCCAGCCTTTTTCCACGGGCATACACCAAGCCGAACGGTCCTGCATCCATACTTTTCCCGTTGTATCTTTCATTTTGAAACCCAGTAAAATGGTACGGGATTTTTGTAAATCATGGTTTAAAAATGCTTCCGTTTTTTGCAGTTCAAAACTGGGAAGTTGTTTTTCCTCACTTTGCCCTTCGCGGATATACGCAATAGAAGTATTGTATGTGATTTTATTGGAGGTAATAAAATGGGCAGGAGCCAAATTCACAACCTCCATATCGATATCCCCTACGTATTGATAGCCTCCTTCGCTCGCGTCTTTTTTGGGCAGATCCAACCCTAAAAATGAAAACCACTCGGCATTTTTACGTTTGGCCGAACTGATAGAGTGGTGAAGAAGAATGAGTTTACCGCCATTTTTAGTGTACTGAATAAACGCTTTTTCGGGACCCGCGTCTATGTCTTTGTGAATGTAGACAATCACTGCCCGATACCCGGTTAACGAAGCCGGTAGATCATTCTGAAAAACGACTCTCGTACTGATTCCCTCCATAGCTTTCAAAGCTTTGGTTAAGACCTGCATGGCAGGAATTTCGTCAGCTACTATTAAAACACTCTGCGCAATTGTCTTGGCCGTCAGCCAAAAGATACAAATAAGCGTGCTGATTAATTGTTTCATAACGATTTAAAAGCCTAAAAGGTGAGGTGTGCCGGACTATTTAAACATCATCATACGGCTTTACAAATTTAGCTTTTTTATTTCTTTAACTGCATAATCTACTGCACGAGCGGTGAGTGCCATATAGGTTAGGGAAGGGTTTTGGCAGGCTGAGGACACCATACTGGCGCCATCCGTGACAAACACATTTTTACAGGCGTGAATTTGGTTGAAACCATTCAAAACGGAAGTTTTGGGGTCGCGCCCCATACGTGCCGTGCCCATTTCGTGAATAGCCAGGCCGGGTGCCTGATGATTATCGAAAGCCGCTGTCACTTTGATACCTGCTTTCTGCATCATTTCCTGTGCTTGCTGAATGGCATCCACCACCATTTTGTCTTCATTTTCACGCCATTGACAGTCAATGTTCAGCGTTGGCATTCCCCATTTATCTTTTTTATCCGTGTTTAAAGTCACTTTATTATCGACGTGCGGCAGCATTTCACCCATGCCCGTCATGCTGAACGTCCAAGGCCCGGGTTGCGTCATACTCGCTTTGAAATCGGCCCCAAATTGGGTTGAGCCGTTGCCCCGTTCCCATCCCTGTCGCGACGCACCGCAGGCGTATGCATATCCTCGCACAAATTCTTTTTGGCGGTCAGTGTCCAAATTACGGAAACGCGGCATGTAGGTACCCGTAGGCCGACGCCCAAAGTAGTAGTTATTGTCAAAGTCATTGCCTTCATAGATACCACTGACCCGAATTCGGTAGTTATGGTCCATCAGGTAATGGCCCAATGCCCCGCTGTCGTTTCCCAGTCCGTTTGGGAAACGATTGGAAATGGAGTTCATCAAAATAAGCGTACTGTTGAGCGTAGCGGCATTGACAAAAATAATTCGGGCATAATATTCCATCATTTCCAAAGTATTGGTGTCAATAACACGAACTCCCGAAGCCTTCTTCGTTTTCTCGTCGTAAATAATGGAATGTACGACCGAAAAAGGCCGCAGGGTCAATTTTCCCGTTTTTACAGCTGCCGGCAGCGTGGAGGACTGCGTACTGAAGTAGGCACCAAACGGACAACCACGATTGCACCAATTTCGGGATTGGCACGCAGAACGGCCCAAATAGGTATGAATTTTGGTGGGTTTACTCAAATTTGCGGTTCGACTGATGATAAAATGCCGGTCGTTGTAGTGACTCGCCACGGACTTTTGGAAATGCTTTTCCACGCAATTCATGTCAAAAGGAGGCAAAAACTCGCCGTCGGGCAGTGAAGCTAAACCATCTTTATTGCCCGCTACGCCAATGAATTTTTCCACGTAACTGTACCAAGGAGCTAAGTCTTTGTATCGAATAGGCCAATCGACGCCAATGCCTTCCCGTCCGTTTTCTTCAAAGTTGACCTCATTCCATCGTTGCACCCACCGTGCCCACATCAGCGATTTGCCCCCCACCTGATAACCACGCGTCCAATCAAAGGGTTTTACCTGTGTAAAAGGGTGCTCCTCATCTTTGACAAAGAATTGTTGACCATATTCGTTGAAAGCATAGCCAGTTTTAGCAACAATCGGATTTTTGGCAACCACCTCCAAAGGTAAACGCCCCCGGTGCTCCATTTCCCAAGGTGACGACATCGTGGTAGGATAATCCGTAACGTGCTTTACATCACGGCCCCGTTCCAACATTAATGTACGTAAACCTTTTTGAGTCAACTCTTTCGCTGCCCAACCGCCACTGATGCCCGACCCAATGACAATAGCATCAAAGGTGTTATTTTCCTTTGCTTTAAGATTAAGGTACATGCGTTTCAAAGGGATGTTCCTTGGGGTTAATTATTGCTTTTCCACAAACTTTCGTTGACTTACCGCCGTTTCCGTTGGAAAGTCAGCAGGAATCGGGATGTCTACTTTGCCCGTAGCCGCCCATTGCGCCCCCCGTTGCAGACACGTGATAAAACCTACGCATTCCACCGAATAATCCACGTGCCCCAAAGGTGTGTGAAAAATTCTCCCTTTCCCGTATTTAATGGTCATCAGCATCGGCTCGTTGCGGTCGGTGCCTCGATTGTCTTTGGGGGAAAATGCCGTAGCCAACACTTCCATCTTTTCGGCCGGTCCGCGCAGACGGTCATACATTTCGTCTTTGGTGTGCATCCATTTCAACGGCATTCCTTTGGTAATGGGGTGTTTAGAATCTCTTACCGTAATCAAAAATTCTTTTTGGGCTCCGTGCGAACCCGCTTTTCCAGGTTGCATATCTTTTACCAGTTTCCCAGTTTCGTCATAATACACAAACGGCCCGTCTTTTTCGCTGCGGTCGCCCCAGCCCCCCAAGCCAATCATTTTGTTATAAGCGGGCCACATCGGAAACGAATTGTCGGCAGCATGAACGACCACCAATCCACCGCCGTTGTTCACAAATTTCTCAAAATCAGCCTGTGTTTCATCCGACCACGGGGCCGCATTCCACCCAAAATTACAGACGACCAAATCGTATTTGGAAAAATCAGGGTGAAAGCTTGAATCGGTTTTTGCTTTCGGCAAGGCTTTGGTGGCAGGTACACCGTCAATTTTATATTTATCAATGAGATCAGCGCCTTCCCACGTATAATAGGTCCGTTTTACATCAACCGTAAACTTACCTGTTTCTTCCAGGTATTGTTTCATCATGTAGGTGATTTTGGGCCATTGGACGTGGTTACTTTGCCCATCCACAATCAGAGTTTTGATAGCTTTAGCATTCTTTTTTGATTGCGCCGGAGCATTTACCCAAACGAAGACTGTCAGCAGAAGGAGTATGCAGAATTTCGATTTCACTTTTATTGAGGTTTTAAGGGTCTGTTTTTTTTAAGAAGCAGTTTTGAGAAAGAAAATACTATCCTTCATAAGAATTGATTTCAGTCAACACTTAGGCTTGATTTTCAGCTCCATTCCACTTTGATTCCACTTTCTGATCTACCGCCTTTCAGCATCATTCTATTACCCGGATAGACTGCTGTACAAGAAAATTGAAAGCAACACATTGTACTTGAATTAGGCTGTTTGCCGTTGCATCCCACACGAATGGCAAATTTAGGCTTGTAATTGTCCAATCAGTTTGAAAAAATCACGGGTCTTCTTACCACATTTATCAAATAACTCCGGCGTTTTTGCCCGAGTTATTTAGAAAATATGTGATTTATATAACAGTTCTCCATTTATGTGTAATGCTTATCTAAACAAAGGAGAGGAACTTTGTCAGTGAAAATTTATTCACAACTTAAATTTAGTTACTATGAAAAAGCTAACTGTATCCATAGTGACAGCCTTACTGCTGTCTACAACCCTTGTTGCCCCTTCAAAGGCTGCCTCTTCAGACAACGATCTGGTTGCTGTGACTTCCCCGGAAGCGGCAAAAGCAACGCAGGCTCGTACTTTATTGGCCAGATTGGACGAAATCAACAATATGGATAAGTCCTCGTTGACCAAACCTGAAAAGAAACAATTACGGAAAGAAGTACGCTCCATCAATAAGACACTCAGTGGCATTAGCGGCGGTGTCTATGTCTCCGTCGGAGCTCTTTTAGTCATTATTCTTTTGCTGGTTTTATTGCTCTGAGGATTTTATAACAAGAAATACTACCTGAAACTGCCGCCCCACCTTATATCTTAATCTTACCTAAATTTAATTCTAATTGGAAAATTCAGAAGTCGAAAAAGCGAAAGTGTTTATCATTGTTGAAATCATTGAGTATGTTCCAAATGCGGTAGTAATTAAGACAATCATAAAAAAAACAACCGGGAATATAAGTGCTGTATCGTTTGATTCGGGTGAGGATTTATCACTGAAAACATCCCCTTTTGATACTTTTATTCAGGTGATTGACGGAAAAGCTGAAATAGTGATTGATGATAAGTCGAACCTGCTTGAAACAGGCCAATCCATCATTGTACCTGCCCATTCACATAACACCATCAAGGCCAATGTACGTTTCAAAATGATTTCGACCGTTATAAAAAGTGGATACGAAGAGGAAATTTAAGCCCATACAGGAAAGATAAATGCCAAATTAACAGCCATATAAAAAACACTCAATAAACGAAAATGAAGATGGACTCTGAGAAAGTATATGAGACAGTAAGTGAAGCAGTAAATGACCTTATCAAAAGAGGGTACACAACAGATTTTTTACTTTTGGCCGAAGAGGAATGTCTAAAATGCAATAAAACTTCGGTTACGCTCTCTTCTGATGCGTTTGAAATTGATGAAACGCACCGCTTTGAAGGAATGACCGATCCGGGAGATGAAATGATTGTTTTTGCCATTTCTTCCAAAAAACACACAATGAAAGGAACAGTTGTAAATGGATATGGTGTCTATTCTGATTCTAAATCCTCTAAAATTGTTGAACATTTAAAAAACCATTTATAATCAATCCGTTACTTTCTCAACAGCGATTTTTATCATTTTCCCAACGAATAAATAAGTGAATATTCTGCTTGACATGTCGTCCACTACCTATTGACAAACGAAAATATAAATCAAGTTTTGGCCCAGACACCGGCCGCCCAACGTATATCGGGTAATTATTCAATAAAAATGTAATGTATGCACTTATATATCAAATATATGGTTAGCCTGCGATGCAAGATGGTGGTAAAATCAGAATTGCAAAAACTCGGACTGAAATGTATAGTCATTGACCTTGGCATGGTTGAAATTATGGAAGATATTACGCTTGAACAACGAGAACAATTAAAAACAAATCTCCTTCGCTCAGGACTGGAACTACTCGATGATAAAAAGAGTATCCTGATTGAAAAAATAAAAGGAGTTATTATTGAAATGATTCATTATCATGATGAATTACCTAAAGTAAATTATTCCGAATACATCAGCGAAAAAATAGGAAATGACTATACGTATCTCGCCAATATATTTTCCGAAGTAAAGGGCATTACCATACAGCAATTCATCATTATTCATAAGATTGAAAAAGTAAAAGAGTTGTTACTGTATGACGAACTTAGCCTTACGGAGATTGCCTATCAAATGCATTACAGTAGTGTAGCTCACCTGTCAAATCAATTTAAGAAAGTAACGGGCCTTTCTCCTTCGTTTTTTAAACAAATACAACAGAAAAGAAAGCAGAATTTAGAAAACATGTGATATCTGTAACATCTTCTCATTTATCTATAACGTTTTTTATCTAAAACATCTTCAATTTTGCAGCATAGACATCCGATGTATTATTAAAATAAATGACGACGAAGTTGCGCGTACGATAACGAAAATGGCTGTGGAAATCACATCATCATGAATTTACTTTAGTATACTTATACTATTTTCGATGTGCGATTTGTGATTTTCGATTTGCAAAATACTGATATTCAGAAAGTTGTTATATAGAAAATACGCCATCTTAGAATTGAATTAGTATTATTCATAAAAAGAAGTGGAATACACATTTGCTTGGCGCAGCTTTTTTATAAAACGAAAATCAATTGGAAAATTCAGAATTTGAAAAAGCGAAAGCATTTATCATTGTAGAAATAATTGAATATATCCCTAATTCAGTGGTAATCAAAACAATTATAAAAAAGACAACCGGCAACGTGAGCGCAGTCTCATTCGACTCTGGAGAGGCACTGACTGAAAGAACGTCTCCTTTCGATACCTTCATTCAGGTAATTGACGGGAAAGCCGAAGTGATTATTGAAGGCACTTCCAACCTGTTGAACACGGGTCAGTCTATCATTATACCCGCCCACGCTCGAAATACAATCAAAGCCAACGAACGTTTCAAAATGATTTCTACGATTATAAAGAGCGGATACGAAGATGTATAATGTTGACAATCAGCCAATTGTAAAACAAAATCAAAGTTATGAAAAGTCAAAAAAAAGGAAGTGAAAGTGAAGAATTGACTTCACTAAAAAAAAATCAGTCGAACAATAGAAAAAAATCAATCATGAATTCAGGTAAAATAGTGCTGGGTATTTTGGCAAGTATTGGCGTTGGTGCCTTGATTGGGATCGTTTTTGCACCTCAAAAAGGGTCCAAGATCAGAAGAAAAATAATGCAAAATGGAGAAAATTACCTTGATGACTTCAAAGACCAATTTGATGATTTTTTAAATGAAGCCACCGATAAAATCGAGAAAATATGGAAAGACAGCGAAGAGTTTATTAGGAAAGAAAAAACAAAACACCTGGATGGAAAAATGAGTAAAAAGGATATAGTACTTTAATTCAACCGAGGAGCTTTTATAGTCAACAACTCTATATTTTAATGAGTTAATTATTTTATTGCAACATAGAGTTTTTTCATACGTGTGATTTTTTTATGAAAAATAAGGAAATTGATGAGCTTTTATCCGATGAGAATGAGCATTTAAATAAGCTGCATCAGATAGTTAAAGAAACTTTGAAAGAGGAAGAGCTTATTATTCATAATCTGTTAAATCCACCATTAGAAATACTATCACAAGGCCAAAAAATTTCTGACAAAGTAGCCCTATTTGGGGGAAGCTGGCGGTTTATTATTTTATTTGGAGTTATTTTAACACTTTGGATTATTTTTAACGTAGTAGCGATAGGGCACTATAAATTTGACCCCTACCCTTTTATATTAATGAATCTTATTTTATCCTGTATTGCGGCTTTGCAGGCTCCGATCATTATGATGAGCCAAAATAGGCAGGAAGAAAAGGATAGGATGAGAAGCGAAAACGATTACCTGATAAACTTGAAAGCAGAGATGCAAATTCGCAGTTTGCACCAGAAAATGAATTTATTATTGGAAGACCAAATTAAAACCCTTTTCGAAACTCAGGAAAAACAATTTACCCTGCTTAAAGAAATTAATTCTAAAATTAAATAAAATCAGTTATTACCCTGCCCAACACTTCGTTATTAAATATTTTCAACGTATTTGTTTTTTAATCTTTCAACGAAGTGAAAACTATATTGTTGCTTTATAAGACCTGTTGCTTTGTTAGTAAATAAGGCAACTTGAGGGACGAATTATCTCAACTATCATACGACATCTAAAAATCCTCATTAGCCAAACTATTTTCGACTTGGCATTGACGAAAAAAAGATTGATAACAAAGTAGCTTACTGTTTAATCTAACTATCAAAACTTTGGTTTCAATTTAGTTAATTCAAGTTGCTACGTATCAAGTTCAAAGAATTTACAAACAGCAAAAGCAACAATAAAAGCAAAGACCTTGAATTGAAAACCTTCGATAGTTACTGCATGAATTTTCTTGACAAATTGAGCCGTAATCTCACTAAAAGAAGTTTCTATGGTCTTTCTGAAATGCTTTTTAGTAACCCTATTGGTAAAATCATCACCTCTGAGTGAGCCTTTTTTACGGGTAATCATCATCTTTATAAGTTCCTGCTGAGCCATAAAATCTTCAAACTCATAGTCAGTAAACCCACTATCACCAAAAACAGTGCTACGTTGCGGAAGATCAAAAGGCAACCGATGTAAAGCTGATTGTTCAGCAAAACTGCCCGGGATAAAGGCTATTTCTACAGGAATACCCTCTTCGGTGATTATAATGGCAAGCTTGAATCGCAGCGGCGAACCGTCCATAGAAATAAACACGTTTAGAGGCATTTTTGCCGCGATAATCTTCTATGGGTTTTCCATCGCCACCGCTTATTAAATGAGACCGACTAATCCGAATATTATGGCAAATATTTACAGGAAAAGTATCTACAACAAAGTAGTTGAATTTATTATTCGCTTTAAAGACATAGCCTAAAAGCCTGAAAATATTTTCCATTAAATCACAACAGGCATACATACGTCGATTGAATCGTGATCACTGGAAAAATTTTTGGTTATGTTCAATAATTGGCAGCAAAAGGTAAGCAATTTCTTCACCGATCGGATGACCAACGCTGGCATGGAGGGAACTAACAACCATATTCGTAGTATCATTCGGAGGGCCTTTGGTTACGTAGATTTTGCAGCCCTTCGTTTGCGGGTATTAACCGAGTGCGGGTGTAGTCCGTAATAATTTTC
>NZ_JAIXST010000083.1 GCF_027484545.1 Runella sp.
CGTAGTATTTCCCAGCAAACTGAAACATCTAAAATCTTATGTAACTGTAGCTCAAATTTCATCTTTTCTTACAAAACTACCTATTTTGTTCATCAGTCCAATATTAGGTAAGAGCCTTACTTTAAAATGAGCAATCAACAGTAACAAAGGCACAAACGTGTGAAATCCCAAACCAAAAAACAGAATTCCTAAAAAACTGACCGGATACAGCCAAAACAAATACCCCGTAAAGTACAGCCACAAACACAGCGAACTTCCCCAACAGAAATAGAAAACTTCCCGAAGCCGAGCGGATACCAACGTTAATCCACTGTATAAGATGGTCAATGTTCCCGAAACGACCAATGCCATACTAACCCAAACTGCAGATTCTTGAAAAACAGGAAGACTGCGATTCAATGCAAAACAACTGATGACCCAAATCCACCAATTCAACAAACGGTGAGAAAGCCCTTCATCGGGTTGCCGACTCCAAAAAGGTTTCATTTTCCCTACAACTAATAAATAAACCGTATAACCAATGGCAATCAGGCAGTTAGGAACAAAGTGTGCCGATTCACTTTTGGATGAATTCACCAAAAGATGAATTCCTGTAAACCACAACAAACTGAGAAAAAATAGGTAAAGCCCCGTCCGATAATGAGAATCGGTGAAAGCCCACCAGCGTTGCGCCCAATTTGACTTTTGAATCGTAGAAGTTTCTTCTTCAATGGGAGCATTTGCTGACCAAGCGTTGGGAAAAAGATGTAGTTTCATAACTGAAAAGTTTTTTGTGTTTCAAAGTAAATTAACAAAAAATAAAAGGCAATCAATATTGCCCGGTACGAATGAAAGCCTCTAATGCATTTAAATGGTTGGTAAATGCCTGACGACCATCGGTAGTAGCGGCATACGTAGTATTAGGTTTACGACCCACAAATTGTTTTTGAACATTCAGATAGCCCTGTTCTTCGAGTGCACGTAAATGCGTAGCAAGATTGCCATCAGTCAGATTGAGCAGTTCTTTGAGGGCGTTGAAACTCAACGACTCGTTCACCATCAAGACCGACATAATCCCTAACCGTGCTTTACTCTCAAAGGCTTTGTTAAAATGTTCAAGCATTTACTTACCGTTAATTGTTATCCGTTAATCGTACAACAGTATTTACTGCCAAGCCACTAACTTTTTCTATCATATTTAAAATACATCACCGTGCCATAGATAATATTCAAAACCCCAAATCCAATAGCCCAAACCAGTAAATTGTAACCCGTCAAAAATAGAGAAATCAAACCTAAAACTACCTCTGAGATGCCTAAATATTCTAAATCTCGTACAGTATATTTACTGGCATTCAGCAAAGCAAGGCCATAGAAAATGAGAGTTGCCGGAAAACTTACCCACAATATTCCCCGATAAAACATGGCCAGACAAAAAATACCGCCAGTTATCAGAGGTATTATCAAACTCACTATCAATCGTTTAGAGGTAGAACTCCAAATGGGTTGCCCTACTTTTTGAGCCTTTCGTATCGTGAAAAACATTCCCAAAGTAAGCGCCACTACCAACACAATAGTTCCGTCTATCAATACAAACCTCATCATTTCACCCCGCGTCAATTCTGACAACTGACTGGTGCTTTCGTAGCTCAAAGCATCGGTTTTAAGGCGTAAATAGGCAACCAATGCCCCCACAAGTGCTACTATTCCCGCAGAGACACCCGACAATCCACTGAGGGAAAGAAATTTGGAAGAGCGCTGCATCAAGTCGCGGATTTCAGTAAGGGTCTCTAAGGGTCGGTTTGAGGAATCCATAGTTTTGATTCGAACGCTTTTAAGATTAATCAGTATACTATTTTTACATGTTACAATTTCTCTGCACAAATCACATTGGATTCAGCAATAATCTCATTATTTTTTCTCCAAAAATCAACACTCCAATGACCACTGCAACGCCAGCCATGATTAAAACTCCGGCTGCTGCCAGATCTTTAATTGCTTTTATTTGCGGATGAACACCCAGCGATACCAAATCACACAGTTTCTCTAACGCTGTGTTGAAAGCTTCTGCCGCCCATACTCCACCTATAGCCAATACAATTAACGCCCATTCATTTGAATCAATATCAAATCCAATTCCTGCAAACAACACTCCAATAGCTGCCAATAGGTGAAAACGAGCGTTATTTTCATACCCAAACAAAGACGACACCCCCTCAAAAGCATAGCCAAAACTACGAAGCATTTTGCGTATATTAATCATATTGAAGTAAGGATAAACGACTTATCGTAAACTCTTGCTCGTAAAAAGCCAAAAGGCTCCATAGATTACCAGCATAGCAAACGAAAATACAATAGTTAGCTTGATTGCTAAAGGATCATGCAAATTAGAGACGCTGTATCGAACCAATGAAAAAGGATTAGTGACAATATCCCAGCTATTCCAGCGACCAAAGCGCCCCAAATAAACACCATAACTTGATAAAACCAAACTTCCGATCACTACTATCCATGCCAATGAACCATTCCAAATTTGTTCGACCAAACGATGCACTTTCAGCAGCGAATAAAGTCCCGTCAATAAACCTACCAAGGCAAAAGAAAAATTCATGAGGGCATCATACCATATTAAATGATCAGGAGCGGCTTTCAAATGCATTAAATCTGTAATTAAATACGGCGCATTTGGGAAAAACAGTAACCAAATACTCACTCCGGCCATTACTCCCCATCTTCGGATAAATCGTTGACACCACATATCCTCCACCAGATAAGCAAGTCCAAGCGGAATCCAAGCTAAAAACAGATTCCAAATCAGAAATACCCCTCCTAAGTTTTCCACCGCGACAACCCGCCCTATAATCATCACAATACTTACTGATGACAGCAATCCCAGTAGTTGTAGTTGATTCTTCATTTGAAATTAAAAAGAACTTTGTTTTGCAAAGTAAAATAGAAATCAGCATACATGTCAAGTAAAACGAAATATATTTTCATCTACAAAGTATAAAGTTTCATCTACAAACGATACCAGAAATTGTTTTAGAGTTTTCAAAGGTTTAACATTGTAGGAATTCACATTACCAAAGTCAACGATTATTTCATCCAACACCTAAAAATCAAAATATTCTATGGTTAAAAAAAGTACTTCTTCTTAATCATGAATAAGAATCATACTTTACACATTTATGAGTTTAATCAGTTAAGTTTTTTGTTTGATGTGTAAGATTAGGATAATTTCATGAATCCGCTTTTATTCTGCAAGCAGAATAAGTTTGTTATAACTTTTGTTCTGACAATTAATTTATTTCTTATTTTTGGGACAGTTTTCTTAATCTAAATTAAAAATCGTTAAGTATGAAAAAAAGGTTTACACTGCTGGCCGCAGTAGCTATGATATTTTGTGGCCTCTCGTTATTTGCCCAAGACCGTACCATTACGGGCAAAGTAACAGCATCAGATGATGGTTCAGCGCTACCGGGCGTGAACATTACATTGCGTGGTGCTTCGCGCGGTACTACCAGCGAAGCGGACGGTACTTACAAAATCTCAGTTCCTGCTAATTCCAAATTGGTTTTCAGTTTTATTGGTTTTGCCTCTCAGGAAATTGAAGTAGGTGCCCAAACCTCTATCAATGTGAAATTGGTAGCAGACGCTTCGCAATTACAGGAAGTAGTAGTAACAGCGCAGGGGATTAGGAAAAATCAGCGTGAAATCGGGTATGCTTATTCAAAAGTAACGACTGATGATGTAACCGTAGGCCGTTCGCCCCAATTGGCTCAGGCTCTTTCCGGAAAAGTGACCGGTTTGGCGGTTTACAACGTCAATAACAGCGTTGACCCTGCCGTCAAAATCGTATTACGCGGTTTTCGGTCAATGACGGGTAATAACGAAGCCTTGGTGGTATTGGACGGTATGCAGACCACTTCTACCGTATTGGCGCTGATCAATCCTAACGATATTGAGAGTGTTTCTATCCTGAAAGGTGGACAGGCAGCTACATTGTACGGTTCGGCCGGTATTAACGGTGCACTTATCATTACCACTAAAAAAGGAGCAAAAGGCAAAATCAAAGTAGGCTACTCAAACAGTACCAACTTTGACCAAATCAGCTTCTTACCTCAGTTTCAGGAAAAATACGGTTCAGGTTCACACTACTACCAATCATTCGGCTCGGCCGGCTATAACCCGGATCCGGCTTTCCGTTCAAAACAAAACTGGAGAACCTACGAAAACCAACAGTTTGGAGATCAGTATGATGGTTCAATGAGAATGGTAGGACGGACAGTGGAAGACGGCACTCAGTACATCTTACCTTACTCTCCCGTGAAAAACGGACGTCGCAAAAGTTTTGACACCGGAATCTCCATGAATAATCAGGTGAATTTCCAAGGTGGTGACGACAACAGTTCATTCTACATGTCGTTAGAAAATCAAAAGATTCAAGGTATTGTTCCAGGCGATAAAAGTGAAAGAACCGGTGCTCGTTTGTCGGCCACTCGTGAATATAACAAACTCACCGCCGGATTTACGGCCAGCTATACTCAGGCTGCTTACGACCGTACTTCATCTGATTTCTACAACGACGTAATTAATCAACCTGCTCACTTGCCTTTAAGTGACTTAAGAGACTGGCAGAATAACAAATTTGCCAATCCCAACGGCTTTTTTAACGATTATTACAACAACCCGTATTTCAACGCGGATAACAACCGTCAGAAATACAAAGATGCCAACATCAGCGGTAACTTAAACTTGACCTACAAAGCAGCTCCCTGGATTTCCTTTACGAACCGGTTGGGTATCATGAACAACTCACGTACCGGTAAAAACACAACGGGTAAGTTCCTGTACTCTGACTGGGCAAAAAGTAAAGCGTTTATTCCGGCTCCTTATTATTTTGATGGTGATGGTACGGGGGTTTACCGGGCTATTACTGATAACTTAGGTGCTGTTAGTGATTATTCAACTACGGAAAACGTAATGAATAACGAGTTTCAGATTCAGTTGACCAAAGACTTTGGTTCATTCGCAAATAAGTTGATTTTGGGACACAGTGTGTATCAACGGGCAACCAAGTCAATTACCGTGGGTTCAAGCTCTATTGTTGTACCGGGTGTATACAACGTTTCAAACCGTCAGGGTGAATTGACGGGTGGCGAATCGAATACGCTGCAACGTCGTGTTGGGTATTACGCTGACTTAACCACTAATTACAAAAACTGGTTAATTTTGAACGGTACCTTCCGCTATGACCAAACATCACTTTTCTACAAACCAACCCGTCCAAAAGATTTTTGGTCATATCCTTACTACGGTGTTGCTGTTTCATTTATTGCTACCGATGCCTTCCCTGCGCTTAAAAGCAGCGTGTTAAACTACGCCAAATTGAGGGTGAATGTTAACAAAAATGCCAATGACAATATTCCTTTGTATGGTTTGGATCTGGTTTATCCAAATGGTGCTAACTTCCCTTTTGGTAACACAGTAGGTTTGACCGTAGGCAATACCTTACCTGATGCTAATTTGAAACCTGAAATCGTTTATTCTTCAGAAATTGGCGGTGAGTTTCAGATGTTTAATAACCGACTTAACATAGACGTGTCGGCTTATACCCAAAACTCAAAAGGCCAGGTAATCACGGTGAAAGTACCCAATACGACGGGTTTCTCTAACTTGCTGATCAACGTAGGAGAAACAAAGAACTGGGGATATGAAGCCGAATTAAAGTACCTGATTGCCAGAGGCAGCGGTAAATTCTCTTGGGATGCCGCCGTTCGTTATTCATACAATGATAACAAAGTAGTTGACCTGTATCCGGGTATTGATGAGTTTGTAATTGGCGGTTATTCGTATGCTAATACAAGTGTTATCAAAGGATCGCGTTTCCCAATGTTAAAAACAGATGGTTATCAATATGCTCCTGATGGATCAGGGCAACGTTTGGTAAGTCCAACTACGGGCTATCCATTGCGTCAAACTACCTTGTCGCCAAGAGGAGGTACGTTGCCACGCCACATTATCGGTTTAGGCTCGAAAGTTAACTATGGCAATTTCGCCTTTAACTTCAACTTCGAATACCGTGGCGGTAACGTGATGTACAGTGACTTAGGACGCCAAATGACTTTCACAGGTTCGGGTAAATGGACAGATAACAGAGGTGACCAAATTTTCCCTAACTCGGCCTACATTGAAGGCACAAATGTGGTTCCTAATACAACGGTGAAAGTTCGTGAGCCGGAATACACGCTGTGGGTTGATCAGTATCGCGTAATTTCCGAAAACTTTGTCAATAGCGCTTGGTTTATCAAATTGAGAGATATCAACCTTTCTTATAGCCTCCCACAAAGTTTAATAACTAAAACAAAGATTTTCTCAGCTGCAAGTATCGCACTGTATGGTCGGAATTTGCTCACCATTGTGGATAAAATGAACTTCTACACTGACCCTGAGTATAGCTTTACCACAGGAAATGGTTTGGGGATTAACAATACCAGCCAAACTCCTCCGGTACGTCAGTACGGTGTGAATATTAATCTTACATTTTAGTAATCATCATAATTGACTGAACATGAAATTAAAATCATTTTTTATAATTGCATTTGTTGCGCTGGTTGGAAGTGCCTGTAAGGAGTCATTCTTTGACATCAACACCAACCCCAATTCGTTGCCTACTGCGTCGCCGAGCTTTGTATTTACCAATGCTTTAAATACGACATCTACCAACATGCTTGGTCCCAATGAAACCGGTTCGTATTGGTCCGGGCAATGGACCCAAGGAAACGGGTATATCATCAGCACTACTCTTTTTGCGTATAACTTTACCAATGGTGATTTTAACTATTGGGATGGGTATTATGACAATCTGCAGGATTATCAATTTGTAATCAACAATGCAGATACCTATAACCAAAAATACCTGAAAGGACCGGCCAAGGTCATGAAGGCTATGTTGTTTCAACAATTGTTGGATATGTATGGAAATGTTCCATATTCTGATGCGCTGAAAGGTACTGAAATACTTGCTCCTAAATTTGACGATCAAAAAGCAGTTTATGAGTCGCTAATCACTTTATTGGATGACGCCATTGTTGATTTAAAAGCCAACACCTTTGCCAGTGCCTTTGCGGGTTCGGATATTGTATTTAAAGGCAATACCACTAAATGGACACAGTTTGCGAATTCTCTTAAAATGAGAATTTTGATCCGCCAATCTAAAATTGCAGGACGGGATGCTTACATCAAAACTGAAATCAATAAGATTGTAAGCCAAGGTTCGGGCTTTATTACGGGAGAAGAAGTCGGTGTTGGCGGCCCCTCTTTCTACTTAGCTACCGCCGGCAAATTGAACCCGATTTATAATAACTGGGGTTATGATGCCAACGGTGCCAAAAGAGCACTTAACAACTACCCTCGTTTAACTCAGTTCCTTTTCACCGGCCTTAAGGCTGCGGGCGACACATTACGCTTGAAGCGAATTGCTTATGCCAACGGCGGAGAAAATGGTAACGTACCAGGGACAAGTGTACAAAAAGAGATTGCTGCAAACTATAATGGTACGCCGTTTGGCGTGAGCTCGGGTTATTTGCCTGCAAATACCAGTTCTTTGGGGCCAAGTTTGCTGGTGAAAGGCGAATACAATCGTCCTTACATCCTTATGACAGCTTCTGAAGTTCAATTCCTATTAGCAGAAGCTAAACAAAGATTCAGCGATGTAACTTTACCGGGTACAGCACAATCTTATTTTGAAGCAGGTATTGTACAGTCATTCCGTGTACTGGGAGCCAATACAGCCGGTGCTGCTAATTTCAAAGGAAGTAAAATCAACAACTACGATTGGGATGCTTCAACTGATAAATTGGCTGCTATTGCTATTCAGAAATGGACTGCTTTGACTAACTTCAGCGGCTTGGAAGCATGGGCTGAATATAGAAGGACAAATCTTCCAGTAACTCCTCAAAGTATTCAAATCGTTGGTGAGACCAAACGCCCTGTACGTTTCTTCTATCCTAATACAGAATTAGGTTCAAATGGCGAAAACGTAAAAGCACAAGGTACCATTGATGTATTTACTACTAAGTTGTTCTGGGATGTTGACTAACATATCAAAATAGTTAAACAAACAAAAAGGCTGTTTCGCAAGAGGCAGCCTTTTTGTTTGTTTTGAAGTCTTCATTTCAAGTTTTTTCAAAAGTTATAATTGAAAAAGCCAAGATTTAAGTTGAGTTGGCTTTAGTTAAAATATCCCTTTAAAAAATGGAATTTTTTTATAATTACCACATAATCTACTGATTTTTTTATTTTGACAATTGAATTGTTTTTGATACATTTGAAATGGTAATCTTAATCTAAACTAAACTAAATCATTATTATGAAAAAAAGGTTTACACTGCAAGCCGCAGTGGCACTATTGCTTTGCGGCCTATCGTTGTTTGCCCAAGATCGCACCATTTCCGGTAAAGTTACTGCAGACGATGGCTCGATTCTACCAGGCGTAAACGTTACGCTACGCGGGACCTCGCGTGGTACAACTACCGACTCAGAAGGTAGTTACAAGGTTTCAGTTCCCGGCAATTCGAAATTGGTTTTTAGCTTCATTGGCTTCAAAAGTCAAGAAATCGCGCTTGGTACAGAAAACACAGTTAACGTCAAATTGGTGGCCGATGCTTCGCAATTAGAAGAAGTAGTTGTAACAGCGCTTGGCGTTACCCGTTCTACTAAAACGTTGTCTTATTCTGCCCAACAGATAAAGTCAGAAAGACTGGTATTAGCTGGCGAAAATAACGTTAACAACGCTCTGGCTGGTAAAATTGCCGGTGTACAAGTACAAAGTCAGGCAGGGTCTAAATTGGGATCTAACGGTGCGGGTGGCATACGTATTCGTGGTGCCGGTGCTTTGAACGGAAAAACTGCTTTGTATGTAGTTGATGGTACTCCCACTAATGTTACAGACGTTAACATGGATGCCATAGAATCAATAACGGTTCTTAAAGGCCCTAATGCAACGGCTCTTTACGGTCAGCGTGCAGATGCCGGCGTTGTGGTTATCACAACCAAAAAAGCAAAAAAAACGGGCATAGGTATTGATATAAACTCAAACTTCTCTTTTGAAAACCCAACGATTGTTCCAAAATATCAGAATGTTTATGCAGGTGGTGGCGATGCAGCATGGTTAACCTACAAATGGGTAGCCGGCCAACCGGAAGAGTGGAAAGCCCTTGATGGTAAAAAATACCATGACTATACTGACGATGCCTCATGGGGTCCAAAAATGGATGGGGCAGAGTATATCCCATGGTATGCCTGGTACCCAAATACACAATACTCGTTCAAAACAGCTCCTTTGACTGCCAACCCGAACAACATTCGTGATTTTTATAACACAGGTAAAACAGCACAAAACGGTGTAACTTTCTCTAAAGCTGGTGATAACTTTAATACACGTATTTCTTATACGAATATCAACCAAACGGGCATCACGCCTTATACATCGTTAGATAAAAATTTGCTTTCAACGAAGACTGAGATCAATTTGGGAAAATATTTTACTTTCGGAGCAAACGTCAACTACACAGCTGAGAAACTTCAGGGAGAAAACAACGACGGTTATAGCAATGCAACCAGTGGTTCTTTCAACGCTTGGTTTCACCGCGACTTGGATATCAACATTTTGCGTGAGTTGAAAGATTACGTATCCCCTTCCGGCTCTTTGATTAGCTGGAACCACGATAATGTTACTTCTACTTCTAACTTCAATACAGGACGTTTCTCACAAGGGAACTACTGGTACAATCCTTATGCGCAACTTTCACGCCAAGTTAATATGGTAAATCGTAATAAGTTGTTTGGCGACTTGAATTTGACGTTCAAGTTAGATGATCACTTCAAAGTAGCTGTTTTTGCTCGCCGCAATGAGTTAACAACCAACTATGAGCAAACAGGTCCAACACTTATCGAAAATTCGGCCTACCAAACTGGTTACAAAGCATATTATAACACAGGACAAGGTTTCAACCGAGAAGACAACTATGAAGCTTTGGCTTCTTACAACAACGCATGGGGCAAACTCAGCTTAGATGCCAACGTAGGTGGAAACTTACGGGAGAACACCGCTCGCACTGTTGATGTAGGCACAAAGGCAGGTTTAGTAGTGCCCAACTTGTTTGCATTGTCTAATTCAAAAGATGTGATTAATTATTCAAATGGACGTTCAAGAAAAAAAGTACAATCTCTCTATGCCAGAGCTTCTTTGGGCTACAACGAGACTGTATTCATAGAAGGTTCTGTTCGTAACGACTGGTCGTCGGCCTTGCCGAAAGATGCTAACTCTTATCTTTACCCATCGTTGGGTGGAAGTTTTGTATTCTCTGAAATATTCAAGGGCAAAATTCCATTCATGTCGTTTGGTAAGTTGAGAGCGAGCTGGGCGCAAGTAGGTTCTGATATTGACCCTTACAACTTAGCCCTTACTTATGGTGTTGGTGCAGTGAAATATGGCACAAACATCTTGATGAGTACACCAAACCAATTGCCGAACGAAAATATTCAGCCCTCATTGTCGTCTTCGTACGAAGGTGGTATAGATTTGAAATTCTTGGGTAATAGAATTGGCTTCTCAGCAACAGTTTACAAAGAAGACAAACGCAATGAGATTTTGAGCGTACAGATTCCGGGAGCCAGTGGTTTTTCTTCACAAATTATCAACGCTGGCCACATTCAACGCCAAGGACTTGAACTACAATTAGATGTTACAGCATTCAAAGGAAAAGACTTCAACTGGGATATATCTTTAAATGCTGCCAGAAACACTTCGAAAGTACTCGAGCTAGCCGAAGGCTTAACAACATACACACAAGCCGCAGCAACATTCTCACAAGTAATACAAGTACATAAGGTGGGCGAAGAGTGGGGGCAGCTGCGTGGTTATAAAATCAAACGCATTAACGGCGAACCTGTTTTGACCAGCGATGGTTTCTATGTTGGCGAAAAAGACCAATATTTTGGTTCTGTATTACCAAAATTCACAGGTGGTGGTACTTCGATGATGACATACAAAAACTTCACGCTGAATGTATCATTAGATTTCCAAAAAGGTGGCAAATTCTACTCATTATCAAGTCTTTGGGGTAAATACTCCGGTTTGTTAGAAGAAACAGCTGCACTTAACGACAAAGGCAAAAACGTACGCGACCCAGTTTCTGAAGGGGGTGGAGTAAAAGTAAATGGCGTAAACGAAAAAGGCGAAAAAGTTGAAATGTATGTAGAGGGGTTCGATTATTACCACCAATTTTATAATTCCGGGGCCGATTTCGACGTTTACGATGCTTCTTATGCAAAAATTCGGGAACTGAGCTTTGGCTATAATATCCCACTTGCTAAACTTGGCTTAAATAGCTACATCCGTTCTGCTTCGGTATCGTTTATCGCACGTAATCCTTGGATTATTTATGTTGCCAACCGCAACATTGATTCAAGCGAAATCTCACAAACTTATGGCGAAAACGGTCAATATTTTGGTACTCGTTCGTTAGGCTTTAACCTTAAATTGAGTTTCTAATCATGAATAATATAAAAAAATCCCTTATCCTGGGTTCATTAACCGCAGTGTTTTTGAATTTATCTTCTTGTACACTCGGCGAATTTGGTGATATCAACGTTAACCCAAGTGCCACGCAAACACCTGTAACATCGGCTTTGCTTACCAATGTATTGGCAAATTTTTATTCTCAAAATACTTACTACGTTGAGAAAGGCTTATATGCGCAGTATTTTTCCCAAAGTCAGTATCCTGATGGTTCGCAATACGCAACTACTCAAGTTGATTTTAGTGGCTATTATACCGGAACACTGTACGATCTACAAAACATTATTAACATCAACACTGACGCTGCTACTAAGGGCTTAAGTGCTGTACTTGATAATGGATCAAACAACAATCAAATAGCAGTATCTCGCATTGCTAAGGCTGCCATATTCGCGGTTGTGACCGACACTTGGGGAGATGTGCCTTATTCGGAAGCTTTAATCAAAAAATCAAACCCAAAATATGATACCCAACAGGCTATCTATACGGGTTTATTGAAAGAACTTAAAGAAGCAATAGCACAATTTGACAACGGAAAAGCTGTAACAGGTGATATTTTGAATGGAGGAAGTGCAACAAAATGGAAAAAATACGCCAATTCATTGCGCATGATTTTAGCTCTACGTATGTCGAAAGTTGATGCCGCAACCGGAAAAACCGAGTTTGCAGCAGCATTGGCAGATGCATCTGGCAATGTAGCTACCAATGCTGACAATATCGTCTACGCATTTTTAGACAATAACGACTTCCGTAACCCTTGGCAAGCTCTCTACGACGGTCGCGATGACCAAGGTATAAGCGATGTGTTTTTGAAAGAATTGCAAGACCGAAAAGACCCACGTATTCCTGCCTACTTTACGCCTATCACAGATGGCTCATTCCTTGGTATTCCTTATGGTCTAAAAAGGGATGTTTTGATTCAATGGACCAACAAAAATCCTAAATATTCAAAACCAAATATTGCAAACTTTCAGACCAAAGCTGCACCAGGTTATATCGTAACAGCTGCCCAGGTACTTTTGGCACGTGCAGAAGCCGCCAAATTGGGTTGGACTACTGAAGATGGCAACAAACTATACAACGATGCTATTAAAGCCGCTTGGGAGCAATGGAAAGTGTACGACGCAGCAAAATACGCTACGTATATCGCAGATCCTCTTAACGACATCACTAAAGGTACTAATGCCGTTGAAAAAATTGCCGTGCAACGTTGGATTACGTTATACCCCAACGGACAAGAGGCTTGGTCTGAATGGCGTCGTATAGGTTTTCCAAAACTTACTCCCTCTGCTTACGCAGTAAATACAAGTAAGCAAATACCTCGCCGCTATGCGTACCCAAACGTTGAGGCTACATTGAACAAAGCCAATTATGATGCCGCTACATCGCGTATCTCCGGCGGAGATACCCACGACGGTCGTGTTTGGTGGGATAAGTAGGTTTTTAGAATGTATTACTACTTCTTGACTAAAACATTCGCTTAATTATTATTAAAAGGAGGTCATCAACCCGATGACTTCCTTTTATGTTTTAAGGAGTGACTACCAATTTTCCCATCACTCGTCGTTCGAGCATATCATAAAGGGCTTGAGGAGTTTCCGCTAAAGAATACGTTTTTTGAATGTAAGGCTTGAGTTCTCCTTTTTGGTAAAACTGAAATAACTCAACTATATTTTGAAAGTTGGCTTTAGGCTCGCGCTCAGCAAAAGCGCCCCAAAATACACCTACAATGGAACTGCCTTTTAATAATGCTAAATTGAAGGGAAGTGCCGGAATTTGGCCGGCTGCAAAACCAACTACCAAATAGCGTCCTTTCCAATTCATGGCGCGGAAGGCAGGTTCGGCATATTCTCCACCTACGGGGTCATAGATAACATCCACTCCCCCACCCGTTAGTTTTTTAAGGCTTTCGCGTAAATCTTCTTTCGAATAGTTAATTAGGCCATCTGCACCGTATTCTTTACATAAGGCCAGTTTTTCGTCGCTTGAAGCCGCTGCAATCACTTTTGCACCCATAATTTTCCCCAAATTGACCGCAGCTAAACCTACTCCTCCGGCGGCTCCCAACACCAACAAAGTTTCTCCCGCTTTCAACTGCGCCCGGTCTTTGAGAGCATGGTAAGAAGTTCCATAAGTATACATCAGCGATGCTGCCACAGCATAATCCATGTTTGGGGGCATCTTGAAGGTTCGATTGGCATTTACCACTAATTCTTCAGCAAAGCCCCCCCAACCCGGCATTGCAAATACATTATCCCCGACTTGAAGGTGCTTTACATCTTCTCCTATTTCCTTCACGACACCGGCCACTTCTCCTCCCGGAGAAAAAGGAAAGGGAGGTTTGAATTGGTACTTACCCTGAATGATAAGTGTATCAGGAAAATTAACGCCACAGGCTTTCACCGAAATAACCACTTGGTCTTTTTCAGGATGCAAGGGCAAGACGTCTTCCACCACAAGCGATTCGGGCGGGCCATATTGTTTACAGAGAAGGGCTTTCATAAAAGTAGTGTCCAGTTTTGGCATGAAAGATAAAGCCTTAACGCCTTATTTTCCTACTATTTATAACCGGACAAATCGCTTTTTTTATTTGCAATCTTGCCTGAGTTCGAGATAAACTTTTGCAATCAGTGAGTCTGGACTGTGCATAATAAACCCCTTCTTTAGCGGGAATAAATTGAAGAACCCCTGATAAAACAGGCAGCCCTCCCGTTTCCTGCAAATACCAATCAACCGTAGCATTCGAAGAGGTATACACAATTAATGGAGCTATTTTCTCGCCTTCACAAATACTTTGACTTACTACCAAAGGGGCATCTGGTATAATAGGGTCACAAATAGGCAAGGTCACTACCTGCTGAGTTGTTTGTTAGTTGCTATCAGTAATGTAAATCAAAACTTTATAATCATTTAATGGGTCAATATCAAAAATTGTGCCATTCCTAACTACGCCCCTATCAGTTGATATCAATGCATCCGTTATTTCAAAAACCACTTTATAGGTACGTTGACCCAAACATAAATTAGGACAAATAATAGTTTTGACCACAAAAGCAGAAACCGTATTATTTTTTAATGTGTAGCCATAGACTGAACAGAAAGGTACAAGGATAAGAAAGAAGCCCCATAAAGGGCTTCGACTATACGAATAATTCACAAATATTGTTTTTAAGTAGGGTACTTGTAACTCTATTACGAGGCAAAATTACACCAAATAGGAACTCCTACAAAAAAAAACAAACAAAACTACTGATTTACAGTTAATTACGCAAGAAGGTATATTTATTGTTGTAATATATACCAATCAGCTATTTTAGTATACTTATTTCCAATCCACTCGTTAGATCCATCTGATGATAAACGCGGTGGGTCGCTTTGATAAAGTCTTTTTCATTCGCTAAGTAAATATTAGGAATGTATCTTTGCGGATTGCGGTCAAAAAGAGGGAAAGCCGTGCTCTGTACTTGAATCTGTATACGGTGCCCCTTTTTGAAAGTATGCAGAACATCCTGCAATCGGAAGTTAATATCAGTGACTTTGTTGGGAGTAAGTGGCTCGGGTTTTTCAAACGAATTACGAAAACGCGCCCGCATAATTTCACTGCGTACCATTTGATGATAATTGCTAAGCGTTACATTTTTGTTGGGCATATAGGCATGATTAGGTTCTTCGCCTGGATACACATCTACCAACTTTACAAAAAAGTCGGCATCACTACCCGTCGTACTGATTTTGAGCTTGGCCATAATTTCACCTCCCAGCGTTATATCCTCACTCAAAGGTTCGGTTTGAAAAACCAACACATCAGTTCGGCGAGCCGCAAAACGCTGATCTTCTGACATATAATTGAACGGTGTGAAACCCATCGTTTCGGTGTTATCTTCAAGATACGGTACCGGCTTCAACGGGTCACTCACGTATTCACTCACAGATTTAGCTTCTTTAGGTGCCTCAAACGTCAACTTGCCATTAGCATGAAAATATAACATTTTCTTTTCGGCGTTGGCCGCAGGCCATTTGTTAAACGTTTCCCACGATTTTTTGCCGGTATTAAACAAGTAGGCATCAGGTAAGCCCGTTTTGCCATCCCCTGCTCCTTTGAGAAAATGTTGAAAGAACTTAGTCTCAATTTCACGCTGATAGAATGTAGCTACGCTATCCCCAAAATAAACGTTACTGTGAAGTGTATGTCCCGTCTCCTGCGACCAACGACCATGCCCAAAGGGGCCCATTACCAGCGTATTGTACGTCCCAGGGTTATTTTTTTCGAGGGTTTTATAAACAGTCAAAGGCCCGTATAAGTCTTCGGCATCAAACCACCCACCTACAGTCATGACGGCATGTTTTACATTTTTTAAATGCGGTACAATGCTTCGTTTTTTCCAAAATTCGTCGTAATTGGGATGCTCTTCATGCTCTTGCCAAAAGAAGTTATCTTTGTAGTATTTATCAAAATTTTTGAGCGGTCCTAAGTCTAAATTAAACTGATACCCATCTTTCGTATTGGCTTGAATTAATCCCGGCAGCCACCAATTGTCTGTCGTAGGTTTGTCATGTTGAATTCCAAATACGGGAAAAGTCAGGAAATAACCTTGAGTATAAGCACCATTGTGGTGAAAATCTTCAAAAAAGAAATCGGAAACGGGTGCTTGAGGAGAAGATGCTTTCAAAGCAGGATGTTGACTCAGCGCTCCTGCGACTGTGTAAAAGCCCGGGTAACTGATACCCCATTGCCCTATCCTACCGTTGTTATTCGGAACATTTTTGACCAACCAATCAATGGTGTCGTAAGCGTCTGAAGATTCATCCACTTCTGACGATTTAGTTTTATTGGCAATTTGCGGCGTCATATTGGTCCAAGTTCCTTCGCTCATGTAACGCCCGCGTACGTCCTGATAAACAAAGATGTACTTATCACGCATCAAAAACTTATTGGGCCCTATTTGTCCCGCAAATTTGCCTTCCCCGTACGGCGCAATGCTGTAACAGGTCCGTTGCATCAAAAACGGATAGGTAGTGGTCGTCGAAGCATCTTTAGGAGAATATACAATAGTGTGCAACTTGATACCATCGCGCATTGCAATGTCGTATTCCACTTTATTATAATTTTCTTTGACCCAGTCGCTTTGGGCATAGATAGTTTGCGTTAAGGCAAAAAGGAGTAGGAAAAAGAAGCTTTTCATGGATTTAGTGCTTGTTTGATGAGTAAATAATCTCCCGACGAATTGGTTTTCAATTTAACAAAACCTTGTGACTCATACTGCTTTAGAAACAGGTCAAAACCGGCATCTTTACCGAAATAAGCCTGCATATCCTGCGTCATCAGGATAAAGTTGATGTTTTTTTGTTGTACAAATTTCTCAAAATCGCCATCCCTATATTCTTCTACGTGAATCCAATCAGAGTCTTGCGTTAGAAAAACCCGATACCAATCTCGTTCGAGTATTCGCAAACGCTCTTTAGGTTGAAGCTTGATAATGAATCGTACATTATCTGCGGCAGGTGTCGGGGCCTGACGGTGATATTCGGGGAATCTGACACCTAAAAAGACCAATAAAATAAGGCCGAATATAGGTGCGGGTGGAATCGTTTGGAGAAAAGATAATTTCCTGAAAGTAATCCGATTCGCAATAAAGGCTATCAGCCAATAAATCAGAATCAGGTGAAATACCAAATAGTGTGTACGCGGATAAATCAGAATGGTAGCCACTAAAGTCGGAAAAATAAGAGTAATCAATGCCACCAATCCCCACCCATCTACCGGTTTCTGTCGAAAATTACGCCAAGTAGCCGGGTAATCAACCAGGGCTAAAAATACCAATCCTATTATTGCCACCAAACCTGTACGCCAGGGAGAATACCACCCTCGAAAAAGTGTTTGATAAAACGTATCAACTGTATTTTTCAGGTTAGCGGTAAGTGTATGGGTCAAATTGGTAAAAATATGCTTCAATGCCCAAGCCGGCTGAGCTTTCAGAGCATCAGTAAGCGTTTGTACATCGTTGCCTAAAACCTGATGAAAAAGTCGAAGTTGAGCCTCAATCGTACTTGGTTCGGGTTGATGGTTCCAAGCGGAATAATTGACTATAAAATGTTGCTGAAAAGCAACAGCACTGCGACTGCCATCACCACTGAAAAGTGGATTCTCAAGCAATACGTGAAGCGTAATAACTACTATTACAAAAACTCCGACTGCAACGATATTCATTCGTTGTTGAAGTGCTTTTTCTTTCCATGCCCACCAAAGCATAAACAGTAGTCCCAACAGAAATGAAATATAAAATTCAGGACGAAAATAAGCGCAAAATAACCCCACCAAAGCGACCAAAAGAAATCGAAAAAAGTGGGTCCATTGATTAAAATGAATAGCAGCTAAAGTCGCCAAAATCAAACAAAACGGAGCAATGGATATTTTAGGATTGAGAGGGAGATTTTGAGAAGAAAACAAAAATAACACTGAAAGACAAACACTTATCCAAAAAGACAAACGTAATGAACGAAGAAAAAGAAACACGGCTATGCCTGCCAAAACACTTAATAAAGCCCAATTGAAATAATATAAATCCAGACTATTAGGAATGAACAAATGCCAAAAAGCATACCAAGCAGCGTAGAGAGGGCCCCACTGAGCGCCTCCCTTAAAGGGAATTGAGAAAGTTAGCCCGGAACCCAGATAAGTGGTTTCGTCACCAAACTCAACATCTTTCCACGCCGCTAAATTGTAGACCAGAATCAATCCAGCAACCAATAAAATTAAAACTCCAAATCGATGAAGACGCATATTTGCCGGGACTTTCAAAGCCCAATACTTTGACAAAGTGAATTAAAGAGCTTTGGCCGTATCTGCCGGAACCGGTTGCGGTGTAACAGGAACTACAGGTCGAGGAATCACCTGAGCGGGTATTAATTCTACCGATACCACAAAATACTTAGTATCACCATTCCATGGTAATTGAAAGAATTTTTCTTCATAATGCAGAGCCACACGTTGTCCCGTTCGTTGGGACAGATTCAGTGCTTCAATAGCTGTTTTGTTATCATCATCTACTGAAAAATCCCACGTCGTCGAATTGAAAGTACCGGTACCATCAGACATACCTCCCACGATCAATTGACCTTCATGGGTTTTAAAGACATATCCTTTACGGCTCAGTTTTACCAATGAGCCTACGCGTGTTCCGTCACTGTAATAACCAAATGTTATGTAATACAAAATACTACCAACGATAAGTAGTAAAATTCCGAGGAAAAGCCATTTACGCATAGTATTATAAAATTAAGAGATTAAAAGATTGGAAGCAGACAACCAGAAAATGAAATCTAAAATTAGGCAAATGGTTAATCAATGATATTATTTTTGGTCAATATATTTAACGGGGCGAACTTCGTAAAAGTAGGGGGATTTTGCAAGGATTGCCCGTTTGTGCTTAAAAATTAGTACTTTTGAAACGATATAAATCAGTAAAAAACAAACAAAGTGGCCTTAATAAAATCCATCTCAGGTATTCGCGGTACGATTGGCGGTAAGACGGGAGATTCGCTTACACCGATTGATGTTGTTAAATTCTCGGCTGCGTTTGGAACGTGGCTCAAACGAAAAAAAGCTAATAATCTTCGGATTGTCATCGGACGTGATGCCCGACTTTCGGGCGAAATGGTCTCAAAATTGGTAGCTTCCACCTTACAGGGTATTGGATTTGAGGTCATAGATTTAGGGCTTTCCACTACCCCGACCGTCGAAATTGCCGTACCGCTCGAAAAGGCTGCAGGAGGTATTATTCTGACCGCAAGCCATAATCCGATTCAATGGAATGCCCTCAAGCTTTTAAACAGCGAAGGTGAATTCATCACAGGTCAGGATGGAGCAGAGGTTTTGGAATTGGCCGAAAGCGAAGACTTTGATTTTGTAGAGGTACGCAAATTGGGTTCCTACCAAACAAATGCGACCTATTTTCAAAAGCACATCGAACTGATTATGGCTTTGCCGTTGGTAGATAAAGAAGCTGTTGCTGCCAAGAATTTCAAAATTACCGTAGACGCCGTTAATTCAACGGGGGGAATCGCGGTACCGATGCTTTTGGAAGCTTTAGGTGTAAATAAAGAAAATATCAAACTTATCAACTGCGAACCCACCGGCGATTTTGCCCATAATCCGGAGCCCTTGCCCGAAAATTTGCTCGAAATCAGCCGCGAAATGACGCGGGGGGATTTTGATTTAGGGATTGTGGTAGATCCGGACGTAGATCGCTTGGCACTTATTTGCGAAGACGGAATGCCTTTTGGAGAAGAATATACGCTGGTAGCCGTAGCTGATTATGTGCTTAAAAATACGTTGGGAAATACTGTCTCCAATTTATCTTCAACGGGAGCACTTCGTGATGTTACACTCAAAGCGGGAGGCAACTATTTTGCTTCGGCCGTGGGCGAGGTCAATGTAGTGGAAATGATGAAAGCCAATGATGCAGTAATTGGTGGAGAAGGCAACGGAGGCATTATTTATCCGGCCTTGCACAATGGACGCGATGCCTTGGTAGGAATTGCTTTGTTCTTAACCCATTTGGCAAAATTCGGCAAATCGGCTTCTATCCTGCGACGCACGTATCCCAGCTACCATATTTCTAAGAATAAAATTGAACTTACTCCCGACATAGATGTAGATGGAGTACTTGAAAAAATCAAGAAGAAGTACGCTAAGAATCCAATCAACACAATTGATGGCGTAAAAATAGAATTTGACAAAGAATGGGTTCACCTTCGTAAATCCAATACGGAACCAATTATTCGTATTTATTCTGAATCTGAGACAGCAGCCACTGCCGACCATTTAGCCCGGAAAATTATTGCTGATATCAAAGAAGTCATTCATCAATAGGTGTCATTTTGAGTTTGGTACAGTTTATGGAAAATAACAAAAGTACTTTTATTGCTCCTACAGCGGCCGTAATGGGCCAAGTCATGCTGGGTGAAAACGTTTCAGTTTGGTACGGAGCAGTGATAAGAGCTGATGTAGAGAAAATTACCATTGGCGACCGTACCAATATTCAGGATAATGCTGTTTTGCACGCCGATTATGGTTCTCCTACGATTATCGGTAATGATGTAACCGTAGGTCACGGAGCTATTGTCCACGGAGCAACCGTAGGCAACGGTTCATTAATTGGAATGCGAGCCACGATTTTAAACAACGCTAAAATCGGCAAATTTTGCATTATTGGAGCCCATGCCCTTGTCACTGAAGGGATGGACGTTCCAGATTTTTCAATGGTCTTGGGTACACCCGGAAAAATTGTAAAACAACTTCCCGAATCTTACGCGGCCCAGTTATTAGAAAGCGCTGCCCACTACGTTGAAATGGGTCAACGACATGCTTCCAGCGAATTTCCATTATTGTTTTAAGACTTACTCCTACCTTACCTTGTTATTGAGAGGTTCCTGATACTCAGGAGCCTCTTCAAAATTGGCATTGTTTTTGACGCCTGTTTCATCGTTCAACTTTCATCATTCAATAAGTATTTACGACGAACAGGTATGAAAAAGAATCTACTTCATATCCCTTACAGGCAAACCTATAAGATAGCTATTTTGGCCTTATTGGCTTTAACAATAGAGAGTTGTCGAACCCCTAACAATGAGCCCGTAGACCCTGCCGCTATCTCAAAAGGGGCCGAAACCTACAGTGCCGATGTAGCTACAAAGTGGGCAGATATGGATTTAAAACTTATCCGAGCCAGTACGGGCTTCACTCCGCCCGTAGCATCACGTGCATTAGGCTATGCAGGCGTGGCCATGTACGAATCGGTAGTAATTGGTATTAAGGGCAATAAATCTTTGGAAGGACAGCTTAATGGCCTAAAAACTTTGCCTAAGCCCGATGCTGGGAAAGAGTACAACTGGGCAATCAGCGCCAATGCAGGGCAACTTTTTATGGCAAAAAATTTGTGGCCAACCGCTACTGATGCCGCCAAAAAAACGGTAGATTCCTTAGCTACTGCTATAAAAAACAGTTTGGCAGAAAACAGTAGTAAGGAAGTCATTGAGCGTTCCGAAGCCTTTGGTCAGGCGATTGCCGAAGCCATTTTTGAATGGTCAAAAACCGACAGTGGTCACGAAGGGTTTAAGCGAAACTTTCCCGAAGACTTTAAAGTACCTGTATTTCCCGGCTCATGGCAACCTACAGAAAATGGCAGAAAATTTCCAATGCAGCCTTATTGGGGTAAAAATCGCCCTTTCATTACAGCTCATGCTTCCTTGCCCATGCCTCCTCCATTGGTAGTATCTACGCAAATAAATTCGCCTTATTTTCAGCAATATTATGATGTTTACAAGAAAAATATCAGCTTGACTCAAACGGAAAAGGAAATTTCAGTTTGGTGGGCCGACGACCCAAGCGAAACTTTTACGCCTCCGGGACACTCCTACAATATTGCCAATATTGCCATTAAGAAATCGAATGTAAAACTGGATAAAGCCGCCGAAGCTTTTGCCCGCACCGGCATAGCAGTAGCAGATGCGTTTATTTTATGCTGGAAATGTAAGTATGCATTCAACAATGAGCGTCCTTATACCTTTGTACGTCGAGCAATTAATCCCAATTGGGTTCCTTTTTGGCCGGCACCACCATTTCCTGGATATTCGTCAGGGCATTCCACCCAATCTTCAGCAGCAGCAATCGCCTTAGAGGGCTTATTTGGTACAGATTTTGCCTTTGTAGACGACTCCCACGTCAGTCGCCTGCGTGATACCAAACGCAACGTTGACTTTAAAGCAAGGTCTTTTAAATCGTTTTGGGAATCCGCCGAAGAATCTGCCTATTCACGGTTTTTAGGGGGTATCCATACTTTTCAAGACAATGATACCGGACTCAAGGAAGGCAAGAAAATAGGGCAGAATATTAACGCGCTCCAGTGGAAACAATAAGCTGACAGCGCTTCCTGTAACTCATTCATCTCTTCGCTCATCAACAGGCTAAAGCCTTCGGTGAGCGAAAGTTTTTTTTAAGGTAAGGGTTATTTCTAACTTTGTTCCCATTGTTAGTTTCACGTATTTTCTGTTAAGCAAGAGTAGCGATTTGGTTCTCAATACTTTACAAATAACGAACAACTCACAAAATTAACTTTCATAAATTTAAAACATTTCTACAGTGAAAAACGGACTACTTATTTGGAATGCAGCATTAACATTGGCAGTGATTTTTTTAGGTTACCAACATTTTCAACATCATTCTTCGGGTGGTAGTGATACCGGTGCAGCTGATACCGCCAAAGGCAAGAAAATCGTATATGTACAGGCAGATTCTCTCCTAAAAAATTATGACTACTACAAAGACTTTCAGAAAGAGTTTGAAAGCAAAGGATTTCAATTAGAAAACGACTTGGCAAACAAAGGCCGCTCGTTTCAAAACAAAGTAGCCTTTTTTCAGCAACGCGCTCAACAGGGTGCTTTATCGCAGGACCAAGCACAATCCGCTCAGGCACAATTAGGAAAAGAAGAACAGGATATCACGAAGTATCGCGATGAACAGTTACGTAAATTGGAAGAAGAGCGCTTGAAAAAAACGGAAGAGTTCTACGGAAACATTTTTGAGTACATCAAAAGTTACAACAAAGAAAACGGCTACGAATTTGTGTTGGGATACAGCAAAGGCGGTGGTATACTCTTCGCTGATGCCAGTTTAGATGTAACCAAAAAGATTGTAGAAGGTCTTAACAAAGAATACAAAGAAAAAGAAACTGCCAAAACCAAGAAGTAATTCTAAAAAAGGCATTTCTGCGTCGGCAGTTTGTAATGACTTTCAGAAAGTCATTACAAACTGCCGATTTTTATTTTCGAGAAAACAATTTTAGGTTAAAAGTAAGCGTTAAAAAGCAGCATCCTTCCAATTATCAAGCTACAATCCTCTTGCATAAAGTTTTACCTCATTTCTTAACTCCTAATGACAATGAAAAAGGTAAAACTATTTTTAAGGCTGCTTTGGCTGGCTTCGTGCCAACGCGACAGTGATATTCCGACTTCGGCTGCAGATTGCCTTGTAACCGCTTCCGCCCATAATGGCGAAATTATTGAAGGCGATTACATTGTCACTCTAAAAGACAGTAACACTGGGTCTTCATCAATTGTATCTATCAGCAATGCTCGAATTGCCGCTCTGTCAGAACAGCTTTTGGACAAAACATCACGTCAGCTCAAAATTTATTAAAACTACTTTTGCCGGACACAAAAACGGTTTCTTAGCCACCCTCACCAAAGCAGAAGCAACAGAATTACAAAGGGAATCCACGGTTGAACTTGTTGAACCTGACCGGATTGTAAGCGTATGTTCCTGCGTAGATGTGGTAGCGCCCACCTCAGTGACTTGGAGCATACGGAAAACAGGATATGGGAACGGAGAAAATTTTCAGGATAAAACCGTCTGGATTATAGATACCGGAGTAGATCTTGATCATCCTGATTTGAATGTAGACAAAGAGCGCAGCCTTTCATTTATAAGCGGACAAACATCTGCCGATGATAATAATGGCCATGGCACACACGTAGCCGGAATTATTGGTGCCATTAACAACACCATCGGGGTAGTAGGCGTGGCTTCTGGCGTAAAAGTAGTTGCTCTGAAAGTATTGGACCAACTTGGAGCAGGAACTCTCTCAAGTGTAGTAGCGGCAGTAGCGTACGTAAGTCAAAATGGAAAAGCAGGTGATGTTGTGAATATGAGTTTAGGCTTGGAAGGCATTTCAGCTACCTTAGACCGTGAAGTAAAAGCTGCTGCTGATAAAGGAATTTTGTTTACCATAGCAGCGGGAAATGACAGAAAATTGGCCAATAATTTCTCGCCAGGAAGAGTCAATCATGCCAATATCTTCACGGTTTCAGCGGTAGACAGTACGGGAAAGTTTGCAAGTTTCTCCAACTACGGCAACGATGTGGTAGATGTAGCTGCTTACGGAGTTAGAATTTTTTCAACCTATATGAATGGCCGTTATGCCACTTTATCGGGCACTTCTATGGCGGCACCTCACGTGGCAGGCTTACTGTTGATTCGAGGAAACAATATTCCAACTTTTGGTGTCGCTTCTAATGACCCTGACGGTGTGGCCGACCCAATAGCTCGGGCAAGCAGTCAACAGATTTCGGTAGCAAGAATAAGTGATTAATCTTCCAAAACATTGGCAATAAAAGTCACCTTTAAAAACATCATGACTAAGAAGAAAGCAATGGCCCAGTTGAGGTAAACACGGTAAAAGTCTTTTACCTCCTGATAACGGCGGTTTTTGACGTTAACTCGTTCTAAACGGTCTATTTGACGAAAAACATTTGCCAAAACCGCATTGTCAGTAGCTCGGTAAAATTGCCCATTCGTAGTTTTCGAGATTTTAAGGAGGGTACCTTCATCCGGAGCAGTAAGTGAAACACCCAAAGAATCATTGAAAAACCGTCCCGAATTACCCCTGCCAATAGCAATTGTATAGACCTTTACCCCAAAGGCTTTTGCTAATTTGGCAGCGGTAATGGGGTCTAAATTTCCTGCCGTATTTTCACCGTCACTCAATAAAATAACGACTTTAGATTTAGCTGTACTTTCACGCAGCCGATTGATACATACCGCCAATGCACTGCCTACAGCTGTCCCGGCTATTGAAATCATTCGATGATTTACATCTTCCAAAAAGCCGTACAGTAGTTCATAGTCATTTGTTAACGGACATAAGGTAAAAGCTTCACCAGCAAAAACGACTAACCCGACACGGTCTTGAAGACGGCCGCTAATAAACGATTTGGCAACCGACTTGGCAGAAGTTAATCGATTAGGCGGCAAATCTTTGTCGAGCATGGAGTCTGAAATATCCAAGGCCAACATAATGTCAATGACCTCAGCATCTCGCTCGGTAAGAGTATTAATTAATTGAGGACGAGCTAAAGCAATTAACAAGCAACTAAGGGCTAAAAAGCCTGCGGCAGGAAATAAAAAGCGTAGCCACTTGGACCAACTGCCGGGAGTATGATCGTTTATGAAGGTAATACCCAATCGTTGAAAAGCCCCGGCATGAAAAAAATTGCGAAGCCAAAAAGCAATTGGCACCGCTAAAATCCCGTATAAGTAGTAAGGATGTGCCCACGTGAAAGTGCGCAATTTGGAAAGAGTAAACCAATCAAAAGAAAGCCAATCCCACATTTTCAGTCAATGGTTATTAATCAATGGTCGATAGCCCACAGTAAATAACAACCTAAAAACTGTAAACCACAATCCCGATAGCCATCGGGAGTAAACTAATCTTTTACTTCTTCATAATCTACATAATCCCCTCCCCCAAAACGGGATTGATTGGCATTGGAAGGACCCGGTTCAACTCGAATCTCGCCTTCACGTCGTTTAGGTTGTTGGTTTGCTTTCTTTTGCTCCTTCACCAATTGCCGCCCTACCAATAACCAAAACATAAACCGCCGAAATGAAGGTACAAAGGCGATTAAGAAAATAAAGATGAGGAGTATGTTGAAAAGTATTTTCATTGTTCTAATTTTTTATTCATCCATAATAAAAACGCAGGAAGTAAAATTAAATTGGACAGCATTCCCATTAACAACGTTATCGAAACTAAAATTCCCAAAGCGACCGTACCTTTAAAGGTAGAGGCAGTAAAAATAGCAAAACCAACAAAAAGTACAACAGCGGTGTAAAACATACTGATTCCCGTAAACTGTATCGTTTGAGAAATAGCTTCTGATACGCTTCTTCCTCGGTTACGAAATTCATCCTTATACTTAGTTAAAAAATAAATGGTCCCGTCAGACGATAGTCCAAATGCGATACTGAAAATCAACGTGGTAGAGGGTTTGAGATGAATACCTGCAAATCCCATGATACCCGCCGTGATAGTTAAAGGTACTAAACTTGGTATGACGGCAATCAGAATCATGCGCCAATTGCCAAACAAAATTACCATCAGAACCGAAATCAGGGCTATAGCCAACAAAGTACTTTCTACCAAGTTTTTCAGGAGATAATCGTTACCTTTTGTAAAAACGATACTGTTACCCGTAATTTTAGCTTCATAACGTTCTTCTTTTTCAGCCCATTTCCCAGTTTCAGAGTCAATATTGAAAATACTGTCAATCCTAGGCTGAAGCAAATTATATAATTCGGTAATACGCGTCGTTCCAATATCAGCTACTTGAAAACTCACTCTTGTATGACGACGGGTACTATCCATAAAACCTTTAAAGCGACCTTCATTTTCTTTAACAGTTCCGGCGTACTCTGAGAGTTTATTCAATTCAAGTGCACCAGGCAAAACAAAATATTTAGGGTCACCGCCACGATACGATTGATAAATAAATTTAATTACCTCTACTAAAGAAATGGGCTTCGTAAATTCCGAATGCTTTGCGACTTCTTTCTGCATTAAGCGAATTTTAGTCAATGTTTAAGGGCTTAATGCCCGACCCGGACGACCCGAATCTACATTCACTTCAAAAGGCATTACCCCGTGAAAGTGTTTTTTGAAAAATTTCAAATCGGTAAGTATGGGGTCATTTTTAGGAAGGTCATCTACAATGTAGCCTACGGCCTTAATTTGGCTCAATCCATAAATAGAAATAATGACAAGTACAGTTACAGTTCCGTAAATAAGCCGGCGTCGATGATTGACGAGGTAATCTACTTTTCGTAAAAAAGCTCTGAGGCGTTTTCCCTCCAACCGAGAAAGATGTTTTTCTTTAGGGATAGGTAAATAACTGTAAAGAATCGTAATCAGTATGAGACAAATGGCATAAGTACTCAATACGCTCAACGATGCCACTAAGCCAAACTCTACCAATAACTTACTGCCAGTTAAGTATAGAGAACGACCGAACTTCTTGGAATCAAAACTAAAATAATTGCAATTTTGCGAAATGAAAAAGAAAGTAGAAATAAGCGAACCAGAACGGTTGGCAAATTTCATGCATTCATTTGGCCAAAATCACGGCGAGGATTTCAAGGCACTGGTGTTACATCTTATTCAACAGTCGAATATTGAAGTCATTTCAATGCAAATTGGTATTCCTC
>NZ_JAIXST010000006.1 GCF_027484545.1 Runella sp.
CTGTGACAACTTGGGCAAAATAGGTACATAATCTTTGAGTTTAGTCACTCCAAAGTTAGGCATTTGCCCCCGTTGTCTATTTTTTTGTTATAGCATTACTTTGCGCGCACTGCCCTTTTGTTTTTTCAGAGGAGTAATTATTCGACTATAATTGGAGCAAAAAGCCAATTCTTACAACTGTTGCCCTTTATAAAGCACCAACCAACGAATGGACTGTTCTTTCAAATGTAAAAACTGTTTTCGTTCTTTGTCTTTCATAAATCCTTGAAAATCAGGTTCTGCTCGAAAGGACACCGGATGGATTTCGTACGGATTTTCGATGCGGCTTTCCACAATGGTCTCTTTCGTTGGGCGTACTCTCAAGAGCTATTGCCCATTATATTTCGAAATGATTGGAATGGCAATGTCTTCAAATTGATGAAATATCTTTTCCTGCCCTTCTTTGATGTAGATGAGTTGGGTGATGTAAATCATGCCTGCCTCCGTGGTCAGATGTTTATAGAATCTAAAAGCTATAAACAGACGACCCCGAAGGAGTCGAATAATGAAACTTAATTTCCCGTCAACTGAGCAGGGAGCGCGGCAATGGGTTCAATTTTTATGTTTTTGTAAAAAATCTCAGCACCTTCGCATTGGATCTGTATTTTTCCTTTTTTGAGCGGTTCAAGTCCATTCTCGACTTTGCGTTTGGAATGATACAGCACCATCGTTACTTTCCCGTTGATGACGTGGACGGCCGTATCGCCAAAGCAGTACAGGTCTACGGTATTCCATTGGCCCGTCGGATTTTCGGCGTCGGGTTCTTTGATGCAATGCCTGCCAACGGATGTTTTGTCCTGAAAGGTAAGCAGTTCACCCTTTTTGGAATAGTGGTATTCACCTTTGGCATCTTTCACGGCCGGTACGTCAAAAATTGCCCCCGCGCAGCCCCAATAATCGCCGCAATCGCCTTCCTGAATCTGAAATTCCTGCGATTGCATCCAAAATCCGCTATCGGCTCCGTGTTTTCCGTTGGCGTGGTACAACAAGCCACTGTCCATTTTTGAGTTTTCTTTCGGATGCCATTTCAATTTTCCCCATTTGAATTCCAACCTCAAATGATAATTCTCAAATTCGTCTTTGGTTGAAATGCCCCCAAAATTTTCTCCCGAGATGCGCACTACATTTTCACCTTCGAGCTTCACAACTGAAAACACCTTATTTGGGTCGGTGTTTAGCCCGATGGGCTGTACTCCGGTGCGGTTTTCGCCTACTGCGGGAAAGGGAGGGCCCAAGTAGGTATCCCAACCGGACAGGTTTCGGCCATTAAACAAATCTTTCCACTGAGCCTGTAGTTGGGTACTTATCAGCCCAATCACTGTCAGAAAAAAAAGGGACTTTTTCATTGGTTAGTTGCTAAATAAAAAAATGGATTACTGAAAGTCGGGTGTTGAAGAAGCATCTCATTTTAAAGGGTGTGCCAACGCATTCTACTTATTTTCAGTCACTAAGATAAAAGTTAGTGGAGGAGATTGCGACCTCGGAAACGCAAAAAATCCATCTTCGAGGTGGAAGATGGATTTAAGACTGAAAATTTTGTCAAGGTGTGGGCTACACTTGATATATCTGAATATTATTTCCGCAGGTGTCTTCAAACACGGCCAACGTAACGGCTCCCATGGGGGTGGGTTTCATGCTGAACGCAACCCCTAACTTTTCTAATCTTTCATATTCGTGTTGAATGTCAGCAACTTGGAAAGCCGTAAGCGGAATGCCTGCCTCGAACAATTCTTTCTGATAGGTTTTTGCAGGAGCAAAGCCCATGGGTTCAAGCAATAATTCAACCCCGTCCTGTTTACAACCGTCAGCCATTTATGTTCGCCCATCGGAATTTCCGTTTTTTTAACAAATCCCAGTATTTCCGTATAAAATTTCAGGGCTTTCTCCTGGTCATCGACCATGACACTTGTCAGCTTGATTTTCATGCAATGCGTTGTTTAGTGTTTGATGGCACAAAGGTCTGTAATGCCTTTTTTAAATGGGTCTCGAAAATTGCTTTTTTGCAGCATAAACCCAAAAGGCAGACACGGGCAGGAAGCGGTCGTATTTTCCTGCCTTCGTAGCTTTTGGTAGCCGGAAGGTGTCAGAGATGTATAGCGTTTAAAAAGCCCTTTAAACGAACTGATGCTGTCGAAACCTACCGAAAAACATGCTTCGGCTACCGTTGTGTTGGTTTTTAAAAAGTTCTTTCGCTTTTTCAATTCGTACCGCCGTTAGGTATTGGTGCAGTGTTTGGTGATAAATGGATTTGAATAGTCGAATAAAATGAAATTTTGACAGGAAAGCTTCGCCTGCCATGTCGTCAAGGTCTATATGCTCTGCAAAGTGGCGGTCAATAAACTCCTTGGCTTGCTTGAGCTGCTTGTAGAGATAGGATTTGGGATACATATTCCGTCTGATTTCGATGACTTGCTCTTGGTAATAGGTCATGTGGCAATGATCGGTAAATACGCCTGCAAAAGTAGTGAATTCGCTGCGCCGGCAGGCATTGAATTCTCTCCTCCTGTGATTTTATGTTGTCGTCAGTATTTTTTAAAACGGGGATTTATTTAGCGATTTCGTTGTTAGTTAGGTAGCTTTTGGTTGGGAAAATTCAACTTTGAAGTCCCCAATCTCTCATACACAAATCACTAATTCACTCATTATTCTCTAATGAAACCCCATCTTAAAATAGACATTGTATCGGATGTAGTGTGTCCTTGGTGCTACATCGGAAAGCGGCGTTTAGAAAAAGCCGTGACGCAGTTGAAGGATAACTACACTTTTGAAATCAACTATTTACCCTTTCAGCTGGCACCCGAAACTCCCGTAGAAGGTGAAAATGGAAAAGAAAGGCTCATTGCTAAATTTGGCAGCGAAGAGCGTTATCATCAGATTCTTCAGCAAGTGTCGGGCGTAGCAGCGGGCGAAGGATTGAACTTCGATTTGGAAAATCAGGAAGTGTCTCCCAATACCCACGGATTACACCGTTTGGTGTGGTTTGCCCAACAGGAAGGCAAGCAATTGGAGATGGTAGAAACACTTTTCAAAGCGTATTTTGAAGATAAAGTCAATTTGGCCGATACCGAAAACGTGGTAAAACTGGCGGAAGCCGTAGGTCTTAACGCAGAAAAAGTCCGTCAAATCCTTACTTCTGCCGCAGGCACGAAGGAAGTAGACCAACTGTTGTACCAAAACCGCCTGATGGGCATCAGCGGGGTGCCGTATTACATCATCAACGACAAATACGCCGTGTCGGGAGCGCAACCTACGGAATTATTTCTGGAAGCCTTACCCGAAATTGCCGTCAAAGCACCCATCCAAGCGCCTGTGGAAGGCGAAGCGTGCGATATTGAGACGGGCGTATGTTGATGCCGCCTTTCCGAATTATTTCGTTTGGATTGTTGCTCATCACGCTTGCCGTCAATATTGCGATGCCCCTTTTTCGGGTATACGCGGCCGAGGCAGGTTTGAACAACGGCCAAACGGCGCTGGTCTTAGCGGCTTACATTACTGGAATGCTTCCCTGTTACATTTTTCTGGGAGGGATTTCGGATAAAGTAGGCCGCAAACCTATTTTGATTATCAGCGTCTTGTGTTCCTTTTTCGCTACGTTGCTGCTTACGCTTTTTCCGACCGTGACGGCGCTGGTTTTTGCCCGAATGCTTCAGGGCGTGGCCCTTGCGTTGAGTATGGGAACGGGCACGGCCTATTTGGCGGAAGTACTGCAACACGAGAAAATGGCCGCTACCAAAGCCGCCAATTTGGCTTCTCTTTCTACCGCGATTGGTTTCAGCGGCGGCGCTTTGGCCACCACTTTGTACCTGCTTTTTGATTTTAACCTCGTGCCGCCGACCTATTATCTTCTGTTGGGAGTAACGGTGGTTGGGCTGATTCTGCTTTTTACGCTGCCCAATCCCAAACCCATTGGCGGCAACATCATTCGATTGCCTTATTTCCCAAAAGGCTCTTTTCCCGTCAACATGGCGATTGCGATTTGCTGGGCCGTAACGGGGATTGTCATTGCCATTATTCCTACGCAATTGGCCAAATTCAATCTCACGCCTTACGCAGGTTTTTGTTTGGTATTGATCAACTGGACTGGCGCGTTTCTACAACCTTTTATCCGTCAAAACGACCCCAAACGCTCGGTTAGAATTGGATATATTTTGGTGCCTGTGGGATTTGGATTAGTAATTTTAGGCTGCTTTCTCGCGCTTTTGCCCGTAATTTTAGTGGGAACGGCCATCATCGGTTTGGCGGCTTATGGCTACTCGTATGTCGGCGGTTTGGCGTTGATTGCCAACTACGGCGGACAGCAACGCGCCCGCGCCGTATCGGGCTATCTGTTTTTTGGCTACATCGGCTTCGGCATCCCCGCCGTTTTCTTAGGCTACCTTTCTGACCAAGTAGGCATCGTCAATGCACTCTTGGTTTTTGAAGTGGTGATTGTGGTTTTGACGGTGTATTTGATGCGGGTTTTTAGGAGGTAATTCGATAGCACGAGCCTCCTGGCTCACGGTCCGCCGGTGCGGTGTTTGCCATTTCAAGGTCTCTGATCGTTTTGTTTGATGAAGGTTGGAAGCCTACGCGGCGCTGCTTTTTAATGAATGACACGAGTGTCACACTCGCGCCATTGAGAGCGGGCTATTAAAGTGGCTCGCTCTTAGAAATTATTTCATGAAATCATCTTTTGATAAAGGCTCTTGTACTTTAAAATTAGATAATTCAGGTTTTATTGCCTTATAGTCCTTCAGAAGTAATTTCAGACCTGCATCATCAGCTTCTAATGGCTTTTTAAGATATGGTTTCTCTTTGATTGTTTCTTGATGCATATCAAGCAATTTATTATATTTCTCAACTTTCAAATCAAGCATTTTATTTGTGTACCAAGTAGCTTCGTTTATTTTTTTCTCGTTCCACAAATTATGTTGTTTTGCCTTTTTTAAAACTTGAAACAAAACTTTGACGTCATTTCCACCACTCTTAAAATATAAAGCACCATAAGAATTGATTTTATCTAAATCGCTTTTGTTCTGAGAATTTAAAAGATTAAAATCAGATAAAATTAACCTTGATACTTCGCTATTGTACATATCCAAATCAGAAGCAGAAAGGTTTTTTTCTTTTACTTTGAAAGTATAAGACATTTTTTCAGCGTCTGCCCAAGTATGATTTTTTAACCATTCCTTTTTTTCAAAAGTGCTCGTTGGTAAACCGCTATTCTGTAGTAGTGAAGAAATTCTGTTAGAAATGCCGATTTCAGGAGAGAGAGATTTACTATTAATTATCTCAGATTTATCGTTGATTGAACAACTTGAAATCAGTAAGACCAGTAAGGAAAAAAAAGATTTTTCATAAAATATTAAATGTTTATTTGATTTACTAAATGTTATGCCAGCCCATTGCATCCATTTGCACCAGCATTTGCTTGAGCCGCAGTGCTTGCATCCGTATAATAGGTTCGGTCGTAAGTACAATAACTAAACCATCCAAAAAAGCTGTAACAATTATAAACTTCAACAGCTGCCATTCCTGAACCAGAACAACAATCCATGCCTCCCACATAAGCCATTCTGTGCTCTTCTCCATTAATTGGGACAATTGGCTCGCAATTCCTTACTGCCATAGCTGTATGAAATACGAATAATAACAATACAATGCCTGCTTTCTTTTTCATAAGATTCATTTAGGTTTAATTTGGACTGATTAGTTTAAAAAATGTAAGTTTTGTCAAATAGTTATTAACGGATTTTGATGTCAAGAATTAATGTGCTTCCATTATGTACTTTATATGATGTTTAGCGGTTTAAGATTCTTGAAAATTTATGGTCCATAAGGTATTTAAAATAAAATAAAAACTCTCAAAAATTTATCAAGCGGTAAACACCCGTGTCAAACACAAGCCAAACGGGCAGAAAATTCGCTTTGTCTTACTAACTGGCAGAATGAAAAACGGCAGTAGAAATAGGCAAAAGACCACCTATTTTAAGGTGCATTCTTGCCGCCTTTGTTGGGTGTGTCACGAATGAAAAGGAGAGGATAGTTCTTTTCAATGCTGAATAAAAGATGGTGGTAGGTCTACCGCATACGCTGTGCAGACAGAGTTTGCAAACCACCTGAAGGTGCTGTGTTCAAAAGGCATGGTGCTGAACGTTCAGGTAAAGATATTGTATAAACAGTATCAGGTAGGTGTAAAGAA
>NZ_JAIXST010000284.1 GCF_027484545.1 Runella sp.
AAACTGGGCAAAGTGCTTTTTGTATCATTCGTTCTGTCATTGATACGCTCCTCAAAAGGAAACTTGAGGTATTACCGTACCTTACTCAAATCATCAAATTACAACCTGGGTAGTAACAATTTCTAAGCATACAGCTTTTTTGAAAACAAATGACGGCCAATCCCAACTCACGTATTCCGTTGATTGACGGGCTTCGGGGCTTTGCCCTTTTAGGAATTATTTTGGCACACTACGGTGGCTGGCACAGTGGCTGGTCGCTGCCGCAGGAAGTCAGTGCCAAGTACCAATCCGATACGCTTAGTCAAATCATTTGGACTTTTGACGGCATCTTTGTTACGGGTAAATTCTTCGCCTTTTTCTCGTTTTTGTTTGGCGTCAGTTTTGGATTGATGCTTCTTAGAACTACCGAAAACAAAGGAAAATTTTTGTTGCGGTTTGCCTGACGCCTTGCTATTTTGGGCGTTATTGGATTCTTGCATCATCTACATTGGCGCGGTGACATTCTGAGCGTTTATGCCATTGCAGGTTTTGGACTCTTACTTTTTGCTAATGCACCCAATCGCTTGATACTCGTTGTTGGTATTTTGTTGGTGTTAAATATTCCCGCTCGCCTTCAGGATGCGTACATGGCACTTAATCATATAGATACGGGGGCAATGTGGGGACAAATTTTTGATGAACCGGGCAATAAACGTTATTTACAACTTATCCGTGAAGGAAATTATTTGCCATTCGTCTTGGACAATTTGGCCGTTTTTCCCAAAAAAATGCAGTTCCAATTACTGAGTGGACGCATTTACATCACATTCGGGTTCTTTTTGCTGGGCTTTTGGTTTGCCCGAAAACGTTTGTTGCAAAACTTTCAGAGTGAACGTCCTTTTTTCAAAAAAATCCTGATGTATACGCTTGTCATTGTGCTTGTATTGGTGGCAGTGGCGGTTGTCATTCAGGTAAGCGGCGTTTTTAACAACAAGATTCAACCGCCTTTGTGGCTGAATGCGTTGTTTTCCACCCTTTTTGACTTACTCAATGCCAGTACCGTACTATTTTATGTGGCGGGCATTTCCTTTTTATTTTCAAAGAAAAGTTGGCACGACATCTTGGAATCCACGGCCGTGATTGGCAAAATAGCCCTGACAAGTTATCTGACTCAAACCTTATTGGCTTGGTTTATCTTTTTCGGATTTGGGTTCGATTTGTTGGGTCGAGTATCGCCAGCCGTTGGGTACCTTATTGGAATTGGGGTATTTTTAGGGCAAATTGTATTCAGTAAATTTTGGTTAAGTCGCTTTTATTACGGCCCCGTGGAGTGGGCGTGGCGCTCTTTGACTTACCTCAAAGCTCAGCCCTTCGTGAGATAAAAGCCATTTTTTAAAACCACGGAGAGACTGAGAAACGCGGAGAAAAAATTCCCTCTGTGATTCTCCGCTTCTCTGTGGTTATTTTATTTGTTCGGTTAAAAACTTGGCACATTTTAGTAGTATTGCATGAGATTTTGAGGTATTTATTCTTATTGAAGCAATACACTAACTATTCCACTAACATTAGATAAAACTCCGTGAACTTAAACCTCCGCGAAAAAGTCATCATCGTTACCGGTGGTGCCAAGGGCATAGGCGAAGCAATTGCCCGCACCTTAGCTATCGAAGAAGCGATTCCTGTTATTATTGGACGCAATACTGGCGACAATCAGGCAGTTATCGAAAAAATAGAAGCCCTCGGCGGCATGGCTTATGGCATCGAAGCCGAACTCACCGACCCCGCTGAATGTGAAAAAGCAGTCCGCTTGACCGTAGAACGCTTTGGGAGAATTGACGGATTGGTCAATAACGCGGGTGTCAACGACGGCGTAGGACTTGAAAACGGCAGTTATGAAGCATTTATGGCTTCTTTGCACAAAAATGTGGTCCATTATTATTTATTGGCCCATCATGCTCTTCCTTATCTCATCAAAACCAAAGGGCCTATTGTAAACGTAAGTTCTAAAGTAGCCGAAACAGGGCAGGGAAATACGTCAGCTTACGCCGCTTCCAACGGTGCTCGCAATGCACTTACGCGGGAATGGGCCGTGGAATTACTCAAATACGGCATTCGTGTCAATGCCGTTATTGTAGCTGAATCTTGGACACCCCTCTACGAGAAATGGATCAAAACCCTTCCTAATCCCGAAGAAACTCTCAACGAAATCAATAGCCGCATTCCGCTGGGTAACCGAATGACAACTCCCGACGAAATTGCCAACATGGTGACGTTCCTGCTTTCGAGCAAATCAAGCCATACTACGGGCCAGCTTATCCATGTGGATGGCGGTTATGTACATTTAGACCGATCTATTATCAAGCATTAAGAATTCAACGAATCCTAAACCTTCACTTACAACAACTCATTAATGAAAAAAGCCCCTTTACTCACCTCCAAATACGTTCCTACTTACGTCTTCGTGACGAGTTTATTCCTACTTTGGGGGATCGCCATCACCATGGGCGATTTGCTCAATCGTCGTTTTCAGACTGTTTTGCATGTATCATTAGCCGATTCCGGATTGGTGCAGTTCTCTATTTTTGGCGCTTACTTCGTCATGGGAATTCCTGCGGGTTTGTTCATGAAAAAGTATGGTTATAAAAACGGGGTACTCCTTGGATTAGGCTTGTATGCCATCGGTGCATTTTTATTTTATCCCGCCGCCGAAGCCGAATCTTTTGGATTTTTCAGAGCCGCCCTGTTTATTTTGGCCTGCGGTTTGGCCACTTTGGAGACCGTGGCTCACCCGTTTTCAGCAGCCCTTGGACACGAAGACACCTCGGAGCAACGCATCAACCTTTCCCAAACTTTTAACGGAGTAGGTGCCATTATTGGACCCGTGTTGGGTTCATACATCATCTTACGCAATCTTCCTACGGGAGATGCAGTCGTAGATTTAGCTCCCGTTAAATACCTCTACATTGCCATCGGGCTCGTAGTAGCGACGGTGGCGATTGCGTTTTCTTTTATTAAAGTTCCTCCGCTTACTTCGGAGTCCTCGGAGGAAGAAGGAACTGCAAGTACCGGCCCCAAAAAAGGATTATTTGAACACCGTCATTTTATTTGGGCAGCCATTGCGCAGTTTTTCAACGTAGCGGCACAAGGAGCTACTTGGGCTTTCTTTATTAATTATGCCATCAAATACATTCCTGAAATGACTGACGAAAAAGCAGGATACTATTTCTCTTTTAGTATGGTGCTTTTGTTGGCCGGGCGCGCAGTGGGTACTTTTTTAATGCGATTTATTAAGCCAAATATCCTATTGGCAATTTTTGCAGGAGCCAATATTGTGATGTGTTTGATTATCTCTCAGACGTGGGGTTGGGTGTCGTTTATTGCTCTGATGATGCTCAATTTCTTTATGAGTATCATGTTCCCTACCATTTTTGGATTAGGTTTACGTAATTTAGGTGAACACAAGCAACGCGCTTCCTCGTTCATCGTGATGGGCGTAGTAGGTGGAGCCGTATTTCCTCCTATTATGGGGAAAGTAGCCGATATAAACGTGGCCCAATCGTACTTGTTGCCGATAATTTGCTATGTAGTTATTCTGTTGTTTGGATTGGTGTTTTCTAAGCCGAAGAATTGATAGGCGTTATTTCTATTCATTTGCCTAATTAGAATTTATTCATGTAATTTGAACATCAAAAATTCAAATTACATGAATAATGATAGAAAGATACCTAAAACGCGCTATACAACAATCGCTCAGTTTTTTTCCTGCGGTAGGAATCTTAGGACCAAGGCAAGTAGGGAAGACCACCTTGGCAAAGCAATTAGTAAGTGAATTACCCAAACCCTCTCTCTACTTTGATTTGGAGTTACCTGATGATTATCAAACTCTCAGTCAAAATGCTGCGTGGGTCATTGATGACAACCGCGACAAAACTATCATTATTGACGAAGTACAACGGCTCTTACCTATTTTTCCTCAATTACGCGGGCTTATTGATCGTGACCGACACCCGGGAAGGTTCGTTCTCTTAGGGTCAGCGTCACTTCAGTTTTTACAAAAAAGTTCGGAATCTTTGGCAGGGCGCATTGCTTACCACGAATTAATGCCATTGCAAATAGCCGAAGCGCAAACTGCACAAATTTCGACACAAACATTATGGTTTAGAGGAGGTTTTCCCGATGCTTTACTGGCACCCAATGACGGCTTTTGGTATTTGTGGCAACAAAATTTTATTAAAACGTATGTTGAACAGGACTTATCTGCGCTGGGTATCAATGCTCCTTCTGTCTTGCTTACTAATTTTTTGAGAATGTTGGCCCACAATCACGGCTCTCTGCTTAATTACTCTACTCTTGGCAATTCACTCGGTATTTCTCACACGACAGTGCAGCGTTATATAGCTGTACTGGAACAGGCTTACATAGTACGGCGACTTGAACCATGGTTTGTAAATGTTTCGAAACGCATCGTTAAAAGCCCTAAACTTTATTTCATAGATAGCGGCAGTTTGCACTTTTTGCACGGTCTTCGTATGCAAATTCACCTCGTTCAACACCCTATTGTTGGGGCCTCATGGGAAGGATTTGTGATTGAGCAAATCATTAGAAGGCTTAAAAATGGAGTTACACCTTACTTTTATCGTACTTCCAACGGTGCTGAAATGGATTTGGTATTGGTAGAAGGTATCCAACCCATAGCAGCGATTGAAATTAAACTTTCACTTACTCCCGCCCTCAAGCGAGGTTCGACAGAATCGGTTCTGGATTTAGGCACTTCTCATAATTTCGTAGTAACTCCCCAAGGGGGAAATTTGGGCGTGCGCCCCAATTGGATTCATTGCAATGTTGAGGAAGTACTCAAACAACTAACAATTTTAGGATTGGTAGAAAAATACCTTTAGCGATTTACTTTAAGGCGTTCTCACTACAGCAAGCTTTTGCAGCAGCTCTTTGTGTTGGGTTTCGGGAAAGGTGATCGCCGTATCTCGACCCGCCACAAAGAGTTGATTTTTTTCGATTCGTTCTACATACGCAAGATTGATGAGCAATGAACGCGAAATACGATAATAATTGGACAGCGTAAAAAACTGCGCCAGATAGCCCAAATTCATTGAAAAAATAAACGGTTTGCTGTCGCGAATGGTATGCACTTCTACGTACGAACCCGCCGCCCACAAATACAAAACTTCGCTTTTAACGATTTTGACGTGGCCTTTTCCCTGCTCCACAGGTAAGTACAAACTTTCGGCAGCGTGAGGATCAATGGTCGTCTCTTGGTTGATTTGGTAGTTATAATACGCCAATTCGACTTGAATAGCCAGTTCTTTGTGACGAAAAGGCTTTAGTAAATAAGCTGCAGGATGGGTTTCTTGGGCACTCAAAACAGTGGACGGTTCGGAATGGGCCGTTAGATAAATAATGGGCATGGGGTATAAACTCATCAGCTGTTTTGCCACCCCGATACCATCGTCGGTAGAATTTTCCAAGGTAATATCAATGAGTGCTAAATCAGGTGGTTGACGCTTCACCGCCGAAAGGGCTTCTCGCAGGTTACGGGCAAGCGCCGTTATCTCATGCCCCGCATTTTCTAAGGTTTCTTGGATAGACGTAGCCGTAATGAGTTCGTCTTCTACAATGAGGATTTTAAGAGATTTCATGGTGGGTTTATACTTTAAACTGCATTTGAAACGCTGTACCCTGCGTTGTATCAAAGCGGTAGGTACCGTCTAATTGTTTGACTTGTAGTTGAATAAGCTGCATTCCAAACGACTTATTTTTCGAGCCATCAGCGGCTTTTGGCAGCTGAAAACCTTTGCCATTATCAGCCGCTTTCAGTTCAAAAACGTCTCCTTGAGTCGAGCAAGCTACCTTGAATTTAGGGTTGGGATGGTCGGGAAAAGCGTACTTACAGGCATTGGTGGCGAGTTCGTTCACGATGAAGCCAATCCGTAGCGCGTGATCAATGGAAACTTCGAGGGCAGGTGAAATGTCGTAAATCACCTGAACGTGTTCGTAGCTAAAGGTTTGTAGCACGATTTCAACGAGTTCTTGCATAAATTCCAGTAAGTAAACGGAGGTGAGATGATCACCGTCGTAGAGTTTGCGTTGAAGAATGACCATGACCTCAATCCGCAATTGCGTATCTTCGACCGCATTTTTTGCTGCCGCGTCGGTCAGGCGATTAGATTGCAAGGTCAACAAACTCGATACCAACTGCAAGTTGTTTTTGACGCGGTGATTTTGCTCGTGTACCAACTCCGTATTTTGGCGACTAATGCGTTGGTTTTTGCGATAAAGGCGATAAAAAGCCACCGTAGCCAACACCGCCCCTACCAACAACACGGATATAGCAATCAAAAAACGCCGCTGAATGTTTTGGTTTTCGTTGCTCAATGCCAACTCTTTTTGCTGGCTTTTGAGTTGGGCTTCTTTCTTTTCGGTTTCGTATTCCACGCTCAGACGGCTTGCAGCCCCTTCTCGATCGGCCAGAAATCGGTTTCGCTCTAACTCATGTAGTTTTTCGACATGCTCAAATGCTCTTTTCCAATCGCCGATGGCTTGATAATAGTGAACATAAGTTACTTCAAAAGCAGATTGAAGGCCCTGTTCATTAGGAGATGGCATTGTACCCCGCAACTGCGTTGCTTTTGCCAATAGATGCTTCGCTTGTTGGTGCTGTCCAAATTGGAGGTAAGTGTCGGCTAAATAGACCATGGCACCAACTTGGTCGGCTGTCTTTTTTTGTTTAGTATAAATTTTCAGCACGTTTTCAATATAGACAATCGCTGTAGGGTCGTTACGTCTCCTTAGTTCGTTCCCCAAATAGTTATTAACCGTTGCCAATTCCAAGGGGTCAGGGCTTCTACGGGCAAGGGGTTCAATTTTCCTCAAATAATACAGAACGCTATCGTAGTTGGGTTTCAGGGCATTTTTATTGATTTTGCCTTCCATCCGTGTCCAGTCAGTCTCGTGTATGCCCCGCATCTGTGCGTAGGCACGCAGCAAGGCTTTGTCCGAACCCATACGCTGGGCTACGGCCAATGATAGTTGAGCATACCGCAAAGCGTCGGCGTAATTGTAAAAGGTAAATCCCAAACCAGACAGACGGGTGTACAACCGCGCCAATTCTTCTGAATCTCCCCTTTTTTCCTGAATACGGAGCGAGCGCATAAAATAGCGTTTGGCCGTTAAGTAATCACCTGAAGCCTCATATATTTTGCCGTAGAGATAATACCCTTCTGCCAATTGGATAGTGTCTTTGGTTTTGAGCGCATTCTTAATGACTGCATTGGCCCACTGTACTTTGTGGGGCTGGAGGGGGAGAAACTTGGGCTGTTGTGCCCTACCCTCCTCCAACACGAAGGCCAATAAGAACATCCAACCAAAAGACTTTTTTGAGTAACTAAAGGACATACAAAGCCGTGGGTTTTTCTTCTTACCAAAAATAGGGAGAATACCACTCCACTCGACAAAAAAGTTATCGAACGACTGTTTTTTTATCTTGTCCGGATTTTTTCGTCAAATCTTTCCCCGCGTTCGTAAAGAGGTTACCCAATTTCGTAAAGTTCACAAGATAGCTTTCAAAGAAATTTCAGAGTTTTGGGAGCGTATTACAAACCCAAAAATTCACCATGACGGCAGTATCCAACCCTATCACCGGCCTATCGGCGTGTTTGTCGCTGTTGGGAGGGCATTATCAACTTCTCTTCGAGGAAATTGTCTTCATCGAAGGGCAAGGAAACTACACGGTGTTCCACTCCCGCCACGGCCAACCCATCCTGACTTCCAAATCGCTGAGTTTTTACCGCGATAAGCTACCCGCTCAACTCCTGCGCATTCACAAATCCTACTTCGCCAATCTTCTGTACGTCAAGGCTTTCGACGGAGAGTTTGTGTATTTAACCGACGGCAAGCAGTTTCCCGTTTCGCGGCGACGGCGGCGGGAGGTGGAGCAATGGGTACTTGGAAAATCAACCATACATAGCTAATTTTTCAAATACCCTGAGCATCCTCTAAGTATAACATTCTAAGCTCCACTAATATGTCCGACCAAATTTATAATCTGAAAAAAAAATGGATCTTTGCTATCCTTCTCGTAATTGGTTCAATTGGAATTGGAGTCTCAACTGCAGATTTCATAGACCAAAATTTGCGACATCACATTCGTGATATTAGTGTAACGCTTTCAACAATAGGGCTTATATCACTGCTATACGAATTGAATCTACGTACAGAGTTTAATCAAAAAATGGAGGAATCCATCAAAAAAATCATTGATGAAAAAATAAACTCCTCTTCTCCCGATTTAAAAGAATACCTACAAACTACTGTAACTAATATTGCCAAAACCCAGATTAGAGAAAATGCACCTAACAATTTTACTCGTTTAAAAGATTCTGGGATATTCGATTGCTATGGCCAACTTAAAATTGATGACATAGGTAAGCGTATCGCCACTTTAAGAAAAACAGAGATCCGAATTTCTAAAATTTGGATACCAAGTTTAGAAGTCTTGGAAGACATTCTCATAAAAGCAATTGATGAACATGAATGTATCGTTAAAATCGTACTCTTAGACCCAGACCTTGCTAAAAGAACACTTGAAAAACGAGCCCAAACAATCGAAGATTATACCCCAAATAGAATTGAAAGTTTAATCAGAGAAAATCGAAAAGTCATCGAATCTATTTATAACAGACTGGATAATAAAAGTGCTCTAAAGTTTCATGAACACGACAGTTTTGTCTCTGTTTCACTTGTTGGGTATAGTGACACTTGGATTATGGGAACATATTTAAACAAACGCATTGCAACCAAGGGAACACAAGTAAAAGTCAGAGGTTGTCATACTCCATTTTATATTGAATTAGATAATCATTTTACCGATTTATTTGAAAATCAATCAAAACCTTACCTCTTTTCAACACCCTAATCTTTACTAAACTTACGGCATCATCTACCTCAAACAATTAAATACAATTCTTTAAAAGTCTAAAAATCAATTCATTAGTATGAAAACGAAAATTTTACTTACCCTCCTTTGTTTGTTTTGGCAGGCTTTGGCTTGGGGGCAGGCTACTTTGGTCAAGGATATTTATCCATTGGATGGAAGTGGAGTATATAACCAAATGTTCCAACGTAATGTTACAGGAGTAATTGGCAATACCCTTTACTTCCGAGCCGATGAAAGCATTAATGGGCAGGAACTATGGAAATCTGATGGTACTGAACAAGGAACTGTTTTAGTAAAAGATATAGCGCAAGGCGACAGATACGCTAGTTCATATCCAAATTCTTTTTTTTCACATAAAGGAAATATTTATTTTTCTATTTTCCCATCTGGGCTTTGGCGAAGCAACGGCACATTAGAAGGCACATACAAAATATGGGATGAAGGGTATCAAGATGCTGAAGTTCCGAGATTTACTATTGATACCACTCTATACATTTTAACGGATAAATATGGATTAATTATAAAAAATTTAGCTGGGTTAGGTTTCAAGGTAATTCTTGATAACAAGTTATCAGACGATATATACGATGATGGATACTCCTCTTCACCAACTTACGGTACGCAAACTAATCAAATTTGTAAATTGAGTAATAAATGGATATTCTCAGGAAGAAAAAAAGATTTTCGTACTTGGAGTTTATTCATTAGTAATACAGGTTGAACGCACCTAATAATCTTAATTTAGGGCATAGGTCAAAAATAGCCATATAATTGTTGTTGGTTGTATTTTTGAGGATGGAATGGAAAAAAATATTTGACGAAGTGCCTGA
>NZ_JAIXST010000115.1 GCF_027484545.1 Runella sp.
TAACTCATGAAAAAAAGTCAATTCACTTTTCTCTTTGTCTTCCTGTGCCAACTGGTAATAGCGCAACCGGCCTCTGAGATTTTTGTAGCTAAGCCCTATTTGCAAATTGGACGCAATCCTTCCCCCGAATCGTTACAACTCCTTTGGCACACGCCCGATGCCAACGCCGATTGGACAGTAGAATTCCGCGCTGATAGTCGCGCTACTTGGGTAAAAGCCCCCGTTCCTTCAGCTACTCGGGTTGCAGTGGGGACCGTTGCTCCCCACCGGGTGTATATAGCGTCCCTGGCAGGGCTAAAACCTGGAAGCACCTTTTTATACCGCGTATTAAAAGACGGGAAAGAGGTATTTGCCGCCGAAGCCAAAACCATGCGGGCTGCCGATCAACCTTATCGGTTTGTGACCTTTGCCGATATTGGTGCTGAATCTGCCCCGCAAAGAGCCTTGGCCAAACGAGCCTATCTTGAAAAGCCGGACGTAGTAATTGTTCCCGGCGATATTGTCTATGAGCACGGCACCGTGGCCGAATACCAAACTAAATTTTGGCCTGTGTACAATGCCGACAAGCCCGACACGATGGGCGGGCCGTTGATGCGCTCAGTGCCGTTTATTGTGTCACCGGGCAATCACGATACGGATGCGCGTGATTTAGATAAATTCCCCGATGGATTGGCGTATTTCTATTATTGGAATCAACCGCTTAACGGTCCCGACAACAAAGAAGGGGGAGCGCTCACACCTTCCCTGATTGCTTCAGATGAACACAGGAAACCGTTTATGGAAGCGGCAGGGGACAACTATCCCCGCCTGACCAATTATTCTTTCGACTACGGCAACGCGCACTGGACAGTACTTGATTCAAACCCTTATGTTGATTTTACGGATCAGGCTTTGCATGATTGGGTAGCCAAAGACTTAGCTTCACCTGCTGCACAGCGTGCTACTTGGCGGTTTATAATGATTCACCATCCCGGTTTTAACTCTTCACGCGAGCATTATGAGCAGCAGCAGATGCGATTATTAGTGCCGGAATTTGAAGCAGGAAAAGTAGATATTGTTTTCAGCGGACACGTGCACAATTATCAGCGTACCTTTCCAATGAAGTTTGTGCCCGATAGAAAAGGAACACTTTTGGTTGGAGGACGTGATAATAAAACCGTCAGAGGACGTATCGTGAACGGTGCTTGGACCCTTGACAAAAATTTTGACGGAATAACTAAAACAAAACCCAACGGTATTGTATATCTGATTACGGGTGCGGGAGGACAAGACTTGTACAATCCTGAGCAAAATAACGATCCAGATTCATGGCAAAAATTTACGAATAAATTCCGCTCCAATGTCCATTCGCTGACGGTGGCTGATGTCAATGACAAAACGATAACGATTCGTCAAATCACCTCGGACGGCAAAGAAATTGATTCGTTTAAGATAACTAAATAAAATCTAATTGACGGATGCCTACTCCAATCAACAACAGAGCCTTACACCGCGACATCGGTTATTTCTACGTAGGGCTTATTATTTCTTTTGCATTTTCAGGAATTCTGCAAAACCACCGAGATACTTGGAAACCCGAAAAATATACCGCTAAAATCAAGCAAATCAGTGCTCAACTTCTTCAAAATGAGGAAGAAATTACGGAAGAGTACGCCAGAAGTCTTGGCGAAAAATTGGGCATTAAAGATAAATTCAGACGTTCGATGGTAAAAAAAGGCGAACTAAGAATCTCTTATGAAATGAACGATGTTGACATTGACATCAAATCCGGCAAGGGCGAAATCATAACCTATCAGGACACGCCGTTGGTTAGTCAAATGCACAAGTTGCACAAGTCAACTTCTGTATGGTGGATTTATTATTCTGACTTTTTCGGAATCAGCATGATTGCACTCGCAGTCACCGGCACGTTGATGATTGCCAAAGGAAAATTAAGTTTTAAAAGCAGAGGTTGGAAATTGGCGTTGGCTGGATTGGTTTTTCCACTTATTTTTCTGTTTCTGCTGTCTTAATTTCTCAACCGATTTTTCAGGGTACTCAACCGCAGGGATTTACTTTCAGCATTTTTCCTACGTTTTGAATAAAAAAAATCGGCAACCATTTTCAGAAGGGTTGCCGATTTTTTTGTCCAGGATTCACTCTTAGTGAAGCAAACAACTTTAAAAATTACTGGGGTCTGTACACTTTAACTACCCCGTCGTTCTCGCTGCTGACAATCAACAAGCTCTTTTGGATAGGACTGTTGTTGGCAGGGATAAAAAGTACACCCTCGGGAGCATCGCCGCATTTTACCAATTGCAGAAATACGGGCGCGGTAGGATTGCTTACGTCATAGATACCTACGGCATCTGATCTTTCCATACCGACAAAAGCAATTTTTCTGCCGCCTACCTGACCTAAAGCAATGCCTTCTGGTTCTACTCCTTTATCGTCGCTGCGGCCGTCATCGTACACACCGGCGCTAATACAACGCTGTTCTAAGTCATTTTTGCTGTCAAATACCAAGCTTCCGTCATTGCCGTTCCACACACTGAACGAACGTGCCCCTAAAGAATAAATGGCCTCGAAATCAGGGTCGGCGTCGGTGTTACCCAACGTAATCGTGTGGTTTAAGCGGCCCATCTGTGCGGGTAATTTCAGCGTAGCGGCGTTAGGGAAAATGACAGGGTCCAGTACGGTTGCATTTGAACTTACCCGCCGCATCTCCGTAAAACCAGTATATTCGCGGGCATCTCCTTCATTGGCAGTGAATAAATAGGGAACACCTCCCGCTTCAAATACTGAAATACCATCCGGTTGATACATCCCGAAGGCAGGCCATTTTTTTAGGGCAATGGCGTTGTCTTGGTCACTTATATCAATGGCGTTGATATCCAAGTTATAATCTTTAAAGCCCAAAGGAAAAATAGCCGTTACCGATTTTGAAGTTAAATTGATTTTAGCAATGGCATTGTTTTCCTGCAATGTAACCCAAGCCGTTTTAGAATCATCAGAAACGGTCACGTATTCGGGCTCTATGTTTCGGGCAAAATCGGGATTGGAAGTGGGTCCGAATATTCGCAACCCTTTGGCCATCAAAGCGGCCTGCTGAGGAGCAAAAGACGCAAAGTCAAGGGTGACCACAGAATAGTTATCTTCCACCGAAATAATGGAAACACTGCCTACGGGGTCAATGGTATAGGCATCATTCGGTTCTCCTTCATTGGCAGTTATAATAAAGCGTCCGTCGGGAGAAAAAGTAATCATGTCGGGCAGGGCTCCTACAGTAATCACTTTCAATTCTTTGTAATCAATCGTGTTGAATACTGCTACTTTACCATTCTCCTGCTTATTCAAAGACTCAATGGCGGCCGCCAATTTGCCATTGTACACACTTAGGCTGTTAACTGCTCCGCCGTAAGGAGCCATGCTGATACTTGCAATCACTTTCATGGCCGACGGATTGCTCATATCAATTACGTCAATTTTATTGACCGGATTCGTATTCGATACAAAGTTATTCACCACAAAAAGGCGACCAGTGACGGGATCATACGCACTGATTTCAGCCGCACCAATGTCGCCAATATCAATACTGCCGATTTCGGTAAAGTTTGCGGGATTTTCATTAATGCTCGGGTCAAGTCGGTGATCGGAGCAACTGTAAATGAAAAATAACAGAGCGAAGGAGAGTAGTAATTTTTGCATAGGGGTATTTTTTGAGCAAAACTACCTTCGCAATATTATCTCTATGTGATCAAATTGTTGTCTATATATTAAATTAGGGTAAAAAGAGGGGGATAGTTCTCGTGCTTTTTTGGGATATTATAAGAAAAGTAGCCAGTGATTTGGGCATTTAGCTCAGCGACTGTTTTACTATTTTAACGCGAACTTTTCAGGAGATTAGGTCAAAAAAATGGGTTTAAAGGCATAGAGAGAGAAAGAATTAGTATTTTGGATGGGACCGCCCATGCGGTTACCAAGCTTCAAAAACTA
>NZ_JAIXST010000092.1 GCF_027484545.1 Runella sp.
CAAGTACGATTCGCAAAAGGCCGTGTATGTACAAGTATTGAAATGGCTTGATGGTGCCAATGACGATCTTACTGCGCTTATCGCCAAAGGAGATCGTACCCTTGCGGGAGATATCTACCTCGGCAACGACCTCCGCAAGTGGCAGAAAGTGGTTAACGCCTTTAAACTGCGCGTGTTGGTAAGCTTGAGCAAACAAGAAGCTGATGGCGAACTGCAAGTAAAACAGCGCTTTGCCGAAGTATTGAGCAACCCCACCAAGTTTCCAGTAATGACAAGTATGGGCGATAATATGCAGTATGTTTTCAACAACTTCAATAAATATCCACGCAACCCCTCTAACTTTGGTTTCAATGCGACCCGCGAAAATATGGCCAAAACTTACGTGGACCTGCTCGTAGCACGTAGAGACCCGCGTATTTTTGTCGTGGCAGAACCTGCCGAAGCCAAAATCAAAGCAGGTTTAAAAGTTACAGATCATGAAGCGTATGTGGGTGCAAGCTCTGGAGAAGACTTAGCCGACATGAGTACCAAAGCTTTAAATGGGGAGTATTCGTTTCAGAAACGCTCACGTTACTATGCCAATGACGTGGGTGAAGCCTTGTTTATAATTGGGTATCCTGAAATGTGCTTCAACTTGGCCGAAGGCATCAACCGTGGCTGGGCTACTGGTGATGCTGCTGAGTGGTATCGCCGAGGTATTGCTGCATCGATGGGTCATTATGGCATCACAGACGCCACAGCCTTAGCTACTTATTTAGACGGCACATTGGTAAAATATGCGGGTAACAATGCCACAGGTTTAAATCAAGTTTTAACACAGAAGTACATTGCCTTCTTCCAAAACTCTGGTTTAGAGGCTTTTTACAACAATCGCCGTACAGGCATACCTACTTTCTTGACGGGTGTAGGTACAGGCAACAGCAGCAGGATTCCAAAACGTTGGCAATATCCTTCAACGGAGCGAAATACTAATGCCACAAACTATAACGCTGCATTGAGTACACAATATACAGGCAAAGACGACATCAACGACATGATGTGGATTTTGAAATAATTTTTTCCTCATAGGTTAAAAAGTGAATACTAAAGCGGGGGAATTTTCTCCCGCTTTATTCATATCTTTAAACAGCTCATTTCTAATTCTTTCGACCCTATGCGTTCCCCCTTTCTCCTTTTCTCCTTTCTTCTTTTTCCAATAGCACTTTCCGCTCAATCCCGTATCTTCAAAACACTTCAGGTACCAGGGAGATCTGAGTTTTGCAAAATAGACACTACGGGTGGTTATTCAGTGCTTCCGAGTGGGCGCCGAGTAACTCCCGCAGGCACTACACTGCGCATTACCAACGACCCGTTTGGATTGACGGTCAGTCCGGACGGGAAACGGGTGGTAGCCCTGCACAGCGGCGCTATCTCCCTCATTGATGCGCAACAACCCCGAGAGGCCATCCGCATTCCAGATTATGCCAAAACCTTCGCCGACCCGTTCAAAGGAGCCTCATTTTTGGGCGCTGCTTTTGCTGCCGATTCCAAGATTGTGTATTTGAGCGGAGGAGACAAGGGCAATGTGGTGATTTTTGATACTGAAAAAAAGGAAAAAATTGACGAAATATCGCTTAACCAACCTGTTAACGGCCAAAACTTTGAAGAAAGTTTTACTTCTGATTTAGTCTTAAATAATGCCAAAAATGAGCTGTTGGTGCTCGACCGCGCCCATTTCAGGATGGTACGCATTGACTTAGCCACCAAAAAAATCACCTCATCCATTCCCGTTGGACGGCAGCCGTTTGGACTATCACTCAGCCCTGATAAAAAATTGGCATTTGTGGCCAATGTAGGTTTGTACGAATACCCGTTAGTACCCGGCGTAACGCCCAAAAACAAAGACACAATGATGTTGAAGTTTCCTCCTTACGGCACCTTCACCAAAGAATCCATTGAAGGAGTAGAGGCAGAAGGACGCAAAATACCCGGCTTGGGCAGCCCACTCGTGCCCGAAGCGATGAGTGTTTGGATGGTTGATTTAGGCACCAATAAGGTCACGGGAAAATTTAAGACCGGTAATCAAATCGGTGAAATGATTGAAGAAGCCGAAGTGGTGGGCGGAGCTAGTCCCAACTCGGTAACGGTAGGCAACCGGTTTGCGTACGTTTCCAATGCCACCAACGACAATATTTCAATCATTGATTATAAAACCCGCAAAATCGTTGGGCATATTTCACTGAAAGTACACCCAAACATCAATAAATACCGCGGTCTGATGCCTTTTGGAATGGCACTGACCCAAGATGAAAAAACCCTGTACGTAGCTTTGTTGGGCTTCAACGCCGTGGCAGTAGTAGATTTAACCACGCGCCGGGTAAAGGGATTAATTCCTACTGGTTGGGGACCGACGAAAGTAAAACTGTCGCCGGATGAAAAAACGATCTACGTAGTTTCGGCACGGGGGTTAGGTGCGGGTCAAAACGGTGGGAAAGGTTTTGTGAAACCGGACCGAGGAACTTACATTGGAGATATTCAATTGGGTACTTTTCAAAAAATCACTCTACCTGCTCCCGCAGAATTGGCGACTTGGACGCAACAGGCCACTAATAACACATTTGAATCCGTATCCCTTACCGATGACGGGAAAAACCCTCTCCCTCCCCTACCCGCTTCACGGCCAAGCCCTATTAAATACATTGTGTACGTTACCAAAGAAAACCGTACTTACGATGAAGTATTGGGGCAACTCTCTAATGGCGACACAACAATAACCCGCTACGGCACTAATGTCACGGTAACTACCAAAAAAGATACCTTGCGACACGTAGATGTGATGCCCAATCATCAGCGAATTGCGAAACAATTTGCGTATTCCGATAATTTTTACTGCGATTCCGATGCCTCCATCCACGGTCACCATTGGATGATGGGCGTAATTCCCAACGAATGGGTCGAAGCCAATTCCAATCATGCAGGCTCATTCAATGCCTTCTCTAAGGCACCCGGGCGGCGGTTTCCCAAAGCAACGGGCGCGATTGATCCCGAAGATTACAACGAAACGGGGGGAATGTGGGAAGCGTTGGAACGCAAAAAACTTCCTTTTTACAGTTTTGGGGAAGGAAATGAATTTGCTGGCGTTGCAGAAGAATGGGATCATTTTGAATTTGGGGCACGTCAACCGGTGGTATTTCCATTGGCAAAATCTGTATTTGAACATACCTCCCGCAATTACGCCGGTTTTGATATGAACATCCCGGATTGGCTGCGAATGGACCAATTTGAGAAAGAATTCACCGAAAAATGGTTAACACCTAAAAAGGGAACTTCCAAGTCCGCAAAAGTTGATTTGCCCCGCGTCATTGCCCTTCAGTTGCCCAACGACCACGGGGCAGGTATTCGTCCCGATGCAGGCTATCCCTATCCACATTCGTTTATGGCTGATAATGATATTTCGTTGGGACGTTTACTTCAATTTCTATCGCATACTCCCTACTGGAAAAATATGCTTGTTGTCATCACGGAAGATGACCCTCAGGGCGGCGTAGACCACATCGACGCGCACCGTTCATTACTGATGTTGGCCGGGCCGTACGTCAAGCGAGGGCATGTATCACACACGCACGCCAATTTTGGCTCTATTTTGAAAATAATTTATAATACCTTAGGCGTTCCGTACGTAAATCAATACGACGCCACGGCTTCGCTGCTTCAGGATTTTTTTACCGAAAAGCCCGATTTTACCCCGTATCAACTGGTAATTCCTGACAAACGCGTTTTTGACGTGGATAAGGCGATGGAGATTTACAAAAAGACATTTGATTGGAAAACCGCCAAACCGGGTCCCAAAATGGATGACCCCGACGAACAACGTAAAGAACATTACAGGCAACAAAACGAACACTAATGAACGATTTAGTCTCCTCCTCCTTAACCGAAATTCGCCAATTGTTTGAATCACAAGGTGATGAACAATACTACGGCGAAGATATAAGCCAACTGGAACATGCTACGCAGGGAGCCGATTTAGCCCGAAAAGGCGGCTTTGACCCAGAAGTACAGGCTGCCGCTTTTCTGCACGACATTGGCCATTTAATGCCTGCCGAACTGGAAGAAGAATTGATGGAAGTCTATGGCCGAAAAAACCACGAAGAAGTAGCCGCCGATTGGCTGCGTGAACGCGGTTTTCCCGAAAAAGTGTGTATTCTGGTGGCCAATCACGTCAATGCCAAGCGATATTTGACGTACAAAAACCCTAAATACTTCGCAGGTTTATCCGATGCCAGCCGCAAAACTCTTGAATTTCAGGGCGGCCCGATGCAAGCCGAAGAAGCCAAATCCTTTGAGCAAAACCCTTATTTTGAGCTCATTATCCAAATGCGCCGCTGGGACGAAGCCGCCAAAGTAACGGGACTGCCTAAGCCTGATTTGGAAGCATATTTGAAGTTGTGTGAAGAGGTATTGGCGTAAAAACATTGAAACAGGGTCGAAAAAAGCAAGGGTAGTTTTTTAGTTAAGCATAAAAAACTATCTTTCTCCCGCTTTTTCGTCCCTCTTTCTTTTATGCCGATAGACAACGTACACGACAAGTTTTTCAAAGACAGCTTTTCCCGAAAACAGTTAGTGGAAGGGTTGATTCAGGAGCTTTTCCCCAAAGAATTAAGCCAAAAAATAGACTTATCAAGTTTAGAGTTGAGCAATAACTCCTACACGGACGAAAAGCTGGAGGAGCATTTTGCGGATATTGTTTATCAGTGTACGTACCAACATTCCCAAAAAATTCGCATTGCGTTGCTTTTTGAACACAAAAGTTATCAGGAAAAATACCCCCATTTTCAGCTTTTACGCTATTTGCTCAATGCGTGGGAACAAGACAGCAAAGAAAAGAAAGAGCCCACGCTCACCATCCCCATTGTGATTTATCACGGCAAAAACCGCTGGAAATACCAATCCATCCCGCAGTATTTCAAAGGGTTAGACGCTGATTTGGCTCGTTTTTTACCTGATTTTGATTATTTACTTTTTGACATTTCGCAGTTTTCGGACGAGCAAATCGCGGGGTTTTCCAATAAATTTTTAGCTCTTTCATGGATATTGCTCAAAAACAGTCGAACCAAATCCTACTTGCTCGGCATTGCTCAGGCTTTTACCGAACTAATCCAAGCCATTGAATCCACGGGCGATATGAGTTATATCCGAAGCGTATTTCTGTATGTACTTTCCACCACCGAGAACTTGGCAAAGCCAAAAATCGTTGATATATTTCGAAACATTTCAATCCAAACAAACAGCATTACCATGACTATCGCAGAAGCCATGAAGCTTGAAGGCAAAATCCAGGGCAAAATCGAAGGTAAAATTGAAGGCAAAGAGGAGGCTACTATCGTGTTTGTGCAGAAATTGGTAAAAATAGGCATGGATGCCGCTACCATTGCCCAAACCTTTGAACTGCCCAAAGCTAAAGTCGAAGAAATTATTGCTAAAATGTAGCCTGCGAATACTTTTCCTGACCAAATGAACTTTATACGTTAACTTCCTGAAAGGCCAGGTGTCCCGGCCTTTCGGTAAGTTTTTTTCTATCCCCACACTTTCGCAATCACTCCGTTGATCTTGGCCTGCATTTTCTCGCGCAGCCGCTTGGCTCCGTTGACCACCGCCACATCAGCCTCCAACTCCTCCACTATCTACGCTTGCTCTTCTAGTGGAGGAACAACAATTTCTAAGTTTTCTACTTCTATTTGATTAATACTTGGATATTGACCTTTCTCCATTTTCGCAATCATTTGATTCATCATAATATTTTTGAATTATGGAAAAAAACAAGTGTTGCCCGGTAACTTTTGCCAGTTTCGAGGAAAACACTACAAAACCTGTGGATGCTATTACATTATCGGGAATTGAATCTATTAAGGTCTAAAGTAAAAGTTCTTGTGTATTAAATTGCAATCATTACTTATGCTTTAATTATTTGATTATCAGCATTTTGATATTAGATTGCTTTGCAAAAGGTCTAAGAAATCTGTATCAGAATTGTATGGGACTAAGCCCGATAGGATTAGTGCATACTGGACCGCCCATGCGGTTCAAGAGATGGGAATCAGAGAAGTTATCAGGCTAATCAGATTTACCCCGAAGCGGTCGTCCTGCCAAACTCAACGAAGAACAAAAAAAGGTAGTGGAATTCTGCAAGTCGGGTATCATTAAGTAATCAATTAAAAGTAATAGTGTATTTGATTTTCATTTGTATGACGATTTCATCAATAGCTTTTTTGAGAGAATCGCTACTGGTATAATCTTCGATTTTGAGCCACAAGTGTTTAATATGATGCCAA
>NZ_JAIXST010000283.1 GCF_027484545.1 Runella sp.
CCGATAAAAAGAACGAAATAGTAATTATTTCACTCATTAATGGCTTTCCTCTAAGATACATGAGCAATCTCAAATATCTGAAATCCAAATATGATGATAGAATTGCAAGAGAAGACAGTGAAACAGCCAAAATGTTTCTTTATACGGAGGGAAACGGAATGGGTTTACCCAACCTATTTATCCCCTCACAACAAGATATTGATGCTGAAATATCGAAAATTCAGAAAAATACAATACCTTAAAAAGCTTTTGGCTATGTACAGGAAAAGGTGGATGAAAACGGATACGAGAAGTTAGCGTTTGTCCAACCTGACCAATTTGATGACATGATCCCCCTATTTTTTATGGATCAAAAGCTTTCAAACTGTTACTTTGAATTACGTAAGTTTAAAGGTGTTTGAAATGACGGCGTCTCTGTGGACAGTCCCTTTTCTGTAACTGAAAAAATTACCAAGTTCAATTTCACCAATCATACAAACTAACCCAAATGAAGAATCAATTTTTACTCTGTCTCACGCTTTTGACTGCCTGCTCGATACGGGTAAGTTGGGGGCAACAATTGTTGGCTTCCAATAGCCAAAAAACAACAACTATTTCGGCAGACCAAGCCAGGGGTAAAATAACCGATGCCGGTGGAGCAGCCATGCCTGGAGTAAGTGTAGTCGTAAAAGGAAGTTCGCGCGGTACAGTCACTAACCCGGAAGGACGCTATTCTATAGATATTCGTGTGGGTGAAACGCTGGTTTTTTCTTTCGTAGGGTATCAGACTCAAGAAATTAAAGTTGGCAGCGATTTAAGTATCAATGTTTCGATGTCGGAAGATTCAAAATTTCTTACGGAAGTAACGGTGATAGGTTCACGGGCAGCAACGGCTCGTACCAATATTGAAACCGCCGCACCGGTAGATGTAATTACAACCAAAGAACTAAAAGGTTTCTCACAGGTAGATATAGGTCAAATTCTGAACTACGTGGCCCCTTCGTTCAGTTCCAACCGTCAAACCGTATCCGACGGAACCGACCACATTGACCCCGCTTCATTGCGCGGTTTAGGACCTGACCAAGTATTGGTACTGGTCAATGGAAAACGCCGCCACACCACCGCACTTGTTAACATTAATGGTACAGTAGGGCGCGGTTCAGTGGGCACTGACATGAACGTAATCCCAGTGGCGGCCGTCGAACGAATTGAAGTCTTGCGCGATGGCGCTGCCGCTCAATACGGTTCAGATGCCATTGCCGGAGTCATCAACGTAGTTTTGAAGAAAAACTATGATGGTCTTTCGGCTTCGCTTACAGGAGGGGCCAACATGACCACGCTTAATTATGCCGCTCCCAACATCACCGGAGGTACCAACAAATACTCCGAAAAAATTACGGATGGTGAGGTCGTCCAATTTGACTTTTCAAAAGGTCTGCGTTTGGGAAAAGGAGGAGTCACGATTTCGGGACAATACAATCAGCGCGGACGTACCAATCGTTCTGGGTTAGACAATGCCCCTACTATTTACCTTGGTACGTCGGGTGGTTTTCCTGCCACTCCAACGGGGCAGGATGTCAATACGTTTCGTAAAGGCTTAATTGCTGCCGATGCCGCTTATGCTTCGCAGCAAGGGTATGACCGCCAAAATATGGTATTCGGAAACTCTAATTCTAAAAATTTAGGTCTATTTCTAAATGGTGGTTTACCTGTTGGAAAAGCATCGGAAGTTTATTTTTCTGCGGGTGTTACTCATCGTACGGGTACAGGATATGGCAACAACCGTATCCCGGTTTCCCGTGCTCAACAGCCGCTTGCAGCCGATGGTTCTTTGTATTATCCGAATGGATTCTTACCGGGAATCGGCTCTGCCATCAATGATGAATCAGTTTTGGTGGGTTTCAAAACCAAACTCGGCGAATGGCGAATGGATTTGAGCAATACATTTGGCGCTAACGCCTTTACGTTCAGCGTTTTCAATTCAGGAAATGCTTCTTTGCCCAATTCAAGCAGCATTCAAACCGAGTTTGACGCGGGTACCTTAAAATTTGATCAAAATACGACGAACCTCGATTTCTCAAGAATGTACTCAAAAGTTGGGGCCATTACGGGGCTTAATGTAGCATTTGGAGCAGAACTTCGCCGCGACCATTACCAGATTCAGGCGGGAGAACTTAATTCTTATACCGGTGCCGACCTCAAGAAGACGGTACCCGGAGCGCCGCTCGTTGTCGGTGGCCCTGCCAATGGTACGACCTTGGTTTACCCGGTGCACAGGTATTTCCGGGCTTTCAGCCAAGCGACCAAATCAACAAAGCGCGTACAAACTTAGGCATTTATGCCGATGTGGAAGGGGAGATTGCCAACCGCTTATTGTTAGGAGTAGCTACTCGTTTTGAAAATTACAGCGATTTTGGTTCGAATTTGAGTGGAAAAATTTCAGGACGTTTAAAACTCACCGATGGACTTGCTCTACGGGGTTCGGCCAGTACAGGCTTCAGAGCCCCTTCATTGCACCAACGTTACTTCCAAAATACGAGTACGCAATTTGTGAGTGGTTTACCTTCCAATACATTGACCGTAAACAATGACAATGACATTGCCCGCAAAGTCGTTGGAGTGGATGCCCTCCGTCCTGAAACTTCTATCAACTTCACCGCAGGAATAACGGCTAAATTAGGTTCGTTGGCACTTACAGTAGATGCGTACGAAATCAAAATCAAAGATCGTATCGTGTATTCAGGTGCCTTTTCCCGTGCTCTTTTAGGTTTTACCACCGAGCAATACGTGGGAATTAACAACGTAAACTTTTTTGCCAATGCGGCCAATACCACCACGAAAGGGATTGATATTGTGGCCAATGGTCGCTACAATATTGGCAAAGGAAAATTATTTGTAACTGCTGCATTGAATTTCAATAAGAATCAGGTAACAAGTGTTAACAGTACCACGCTTATCAATAGCGCTGAGAAAAACGACCCTACGAAAAGCCCGGATACTTGGTTTAAAAACCTGTTGTTTGACCGTCAGCAGCGCTCCCGTATTGAAGTATGGCAGCCGATGAATAAAGTCAATTTGAGTTTGACCTATTCCATTGGCAAATTAGACATCACAGCCCGTACAGTTCGTTTTGGTGAAGTAAAATATGTTCATAATCTGGATACAGAAGCAAAAAAATCGGACGGAACTTTCTGGAATACTCAATTTGACCGGGATGCGAGCGGAAAAGCTTACATTGACCAAACATTTGCTCCTGTGTGGATTACCGACCTGACTCTGAACTATCGGTTTACTAAAATGCTCAGTGCTTCGTTAGGAGCCAATAACTTATTTAATGTGTATCCTGACCAAATTTATGTTGACCCCCGCAATGCGATTGGTTCAGTAGATTATGCATCAGGCCGCGATGCCTCTAACCGCGGGCGCCTATTATTTCAACCCAATCAGGGTGGTTACAATGGACGTTTTGTATTTTTACGAGTCGCTGTCAATTTGTAAAGAAACATCGACCAACTCCAAACTATAAAAAAGCCCTCCTGATTATTGGGAGGGCTTTTTTGTGGGTTTTATTCAGCTACCCATTGCATCATCAATCCCGTCAAATACCCCCCATACGTTCCTACTGCATACCCCAAAATGGCCAGCAAGACGCCCACAGAGGCCAATGAAGGATGAAACGCTGCTGCGACTACGGGAGCCGAAGCCGCCCCGCCAATGTTGGCCTGTGAACCAACAGCTGTAAAGAAAAAGGGAGCTCTTATCAATTTAGCAACGCCTAATGTAACCATCACGTGTACTGACATCCAAATGATTCCCACTCCAAAAAGTCCCGGATTTTCGGCCACGGCAAAAATATCCATTTTCATTCCAATGGTTGCTACTAATATGTAGAGAAAAAGACTTCCAATCCGGGACGCACCCGCGAATTCCAATTGGCGTAAACGGGTGAAAGACAACAGAATTCCCAGCATAGTCGCAATCGAAACTACCCAAAAAAAGGAAGATGTAAGGCTGAATCTTTCCAATGAAGGATGGTTAATCTTTATCCAAGGAGTGATATAATCCGCAAAAAAATGCGCCAATCCCGTTACCCCGAATCCAACGGCGGCAATAAGCACTAAATCATACACCGTTGGAATGCGCTGAGAAACTTTTTGTTCGCTGTCAATTCGATCTTTCAGTTCTTCAATGGCAGAAGCATCCGCTTTAAAAATGCGGTCAATTTTATTGGCAAATCCGGCCCCGTATATCAAAACAGCCATCCAGATTTCTGCCGTAATCACATCTACCGCTATAACTTGTGAAAACAACCGATCACTTGGCTGAAAAATTTCTTTTAACGCCGTTTGATTAGCACCACCTCCAATCCAACTGCCTGCAATCGTTGCTAAACCCCGCCAAACCGAATCGGCTCCTACTCCACCTACTACCTCAGGACTAATCATTTTCATAACCCATACGGCCACTGGACCGCCAATCATTACTCCTAAAGTTCCCGCAAAAAACACAATCAAAGCCTTGGGTCCCAGTCGGATTACCGCTTTAAAATCCATCCCCAGTGTGAAATAGACCAAACACGCAGGTAAAAAATATTGCGATATAACAGAGTAGAGTTTAGATTCTTCGCCCGAAATCACCCCAAAAGAATTAAGCAATCCCGGAATAAAATAACAAAGCAATAAAGGAGGAAAAATAGCGTAAAACTTTTGCCAAATAGGATGCTTGAGTGATGCTGTATAGAAAACCAAGGCCAAAACAACTAACAATAGACCCAAAACTGTGGCGTCAGAAGTAAAGATAACGGATAGAAGCATGTTAGTTTGTTAGAGAGAATCCAGACTAATTGACAAAACAAACCAATCTTTTGGAATAGGTTGCATAGAGACATAAAAAAAACACACAAGCCTCAAAAATGGGCTTGTGTGTCGCAATTACACTTCATCAACAAACTAAAAACCAAATAGTTTTTCTTTTCGATAGTGTCATAACGACACTTCATAAGATATTTTAAAAGGATAACTCGTTGAAATTTATCATTTAAACAAGCTATCCTTTGATATTGGGGCAAGCAACAAATGTTGCTTAGTAAACGCTTGCTGTAGGAGGGGGATTCGAACCGCCCACGGTGCAGTTAGCCGCGATACAAAGTTTGGTGGTCTACCCCAGTCGACTAGAGTGCCGGCATTATATCGTGTTTGTCCTGTTGTCACCACCCCCGAGACAGGAGGGCATGGCTGCCAAGTTTCATCATCCTACAGTATAAGAGAACTCTTTTTCGTTATTTACTCGTTTACAGTTGAGTAAATTGACGTCACAAAATTAATAGAGTTTCGTATTTATTGCAAATTTTCCATAAATATTTTTAAATATTTTGATTTTATTCAACAAAACACGATAATTGTTGAATAAAATACAATTTTAGTGCTTCATCATGGAACGAAATTTAGAAATTGATAAAATTGACGGTACTGACCTTAAAATTCTCTCGCTTTTATTAGAAGACGCGCACCTTCCTTATACTGAAATCGGTAAGCGCGTACATGTATCAGGCGGCACTGTACACGTGCGCATGAAAAAATTAGAGCAGTTGGGGATTGTCAAAGGAGCTCATTTATTAATAGACCAAGCCCGATTAGGCTGGGACATCAGCGCCTTTCTGGGAATATATTTAGACAAAAGTTCGTTGTACGAAGAAGTGGCGATTCAGCTTGAAAAAATCCCCGAAGTCGTTAATATTCATTACACTACAGGGATTTATAGTATTTTTGCTAAAATCGTTTGCCGGGATACGGAACACCTTAGACAAGTATTACACGATAAAATACAAAGAGTGGCGGGGATTCAGCGTACCGAAACTTTTATTTCATTAGAAGAGCGCATCGCCCGTTCGGTTCCTTTGACCGAGTAATGAAATTTACGTTGTTTTTGATACATTTGCAAGAATCATTGTTTGATGTGTGTACGTGTAGGCTTGTCCCACCTGTTGAAGAAAATAACAAAAACTCCCCTTCAGGACGGTCAGTCGTGACGGCCGGGGACAACTGATTTACTATGAAATTAACTTTTTGGGGGGCAGCACAACAGGTAACCGGAAGCATGTACCTCCTCGAATTAGACGGTGATTATCGGATTTTGATAGATTGTGGTTCAGATTTTGAAAGCGGTAAACGCGCGCTAAAAGAAAACACACCCTTTCCCACTGCACTTTTTCCTTTTGAAGCCTCCGGTATCAATTTGGTCCTTTTGACCCATGCGCACATTGACCATTCAGGCAATATTCCCAACTTATACCGCGACGGTTACGAAGGTCAGGTATTGTGTACCGACAGTACGTATGCGCTTACGGCCATCCTGTTGAAGGATGCGGCCATGCTCAATCAAAAACGGCTTAATGAAATCAATAGTGCCAATGCCCAGAGAAAGCGAAAAAAAGGGAAGAAGAAAGACTTACCTAAAGATTTATACTTAGAAAAACAGGTGCGCGAAGCGCTTGAAAACTTCGTACCGTTGGCTTTTAATCGACGATTCAGGGTTGCCGATAATTGTGTTGTGACCTTCATACCCGCAGGACATCTATTAGGAGCAGCCCATATTATGATAGAAGTTTGGGAAGAAGGCAAAAAGAAAACCATTGGTTTTTCGGGGGACATTGGACGCAAAGGCTATCCGTTGCTGCTTGATCCGGGACAACTTCCCCAAGTGGATTACCTTATTTGCGAAACAACGTACGGAAATCGTGTTCATGAAAAAGGTTCAACTCCTGAACTTGCCCTTGCCGATGTCATTCGCCGAACCTGTGTAGACATTCCAGGGCGCCTCATTATTCCTTCTTTCAGCATAGGCCGAACGCAGGCTCTGCTTTATACACTCAATAAACTTTACAACGACCATAACCTCCCTCCTATCAAAGTATTTGCCGATAGTCCGTTGGCGATGGAAAGTTCTAAAGTGTATCAACGGAACGTACGAATGTTGAATCGGGAAGCACGGGAATTCAATGAAGACAACGAATCTCTGTTCGATTTTGAAAATTTAATCTACCTCGAAAGTTCCGATGCCAGCCGTGCTGTTTCCAACCATGCAGAACCTTGTATCATCATTTCATCCTCGGGAATGGTGCAGGGAGGACGCGTGGAATACCATGTGGCTCAGAACATTAGTAATCCTTATTGTACCATCCTGATGATTGGTTATTGCGCCGAAGGAACCCTCGGTTGGCGATTGCTCAACGGACAAACCACGCTGAGAATACGCGGTAAAGAAGAACAAGTATTGGCCAATATCGAAAAAATTGACGTATTTAGCGGCCACGGAGACCAAGAAGATTTGGTAGCCTTCGTTCGACAACAATCACCTGAGCAGTTAAAACAAATCTTCCTTGTTCACGGTGAAAAACCAAGTATGGACTCGTTTAAAAACACTTTAGAGTCAGTCGGTTACGATAATATCGAGATACCTGAAAAGGGACAAACTTTTGAATTGTAAGCAACCTACTTTATGCCAACTTATTTAGATTTTGAAAAACCTGTGGCTGACCTCGAATCCAAGCTAATGGAGCTAAAAAAACTCGCTGAAACTACTCAAGTGGATGTTTCAGAAGCCGTAGCAAGACTCGAAGACAGCATTACACAATTGCGCCTGGATACCGCGAAAAACCTCACTCGTTGGCAGCGGGTACAACTATCCCGCCATCCCGACCGCCCTTACACGCTCGATTACATTGAGTTGATGTGTCAGGAATTTATTGAGCTGCACGGCGACCGTACTGTTCGTGATGATCCTGCCATGGTAGGTGGATTTTGCAATATTGACGGACAGGGCCTTTTAATAATTGGTCAACAAAAAGGCCGAAATACCAAACAACGTCAACAGCGTAACTTTGGAATGGCCAATCCTGAAGGGTATCGCAAAGCACTTCGATTGATGAAGTTAGCGGAAAAATTCAATAAGCCAATTGTCGCTTTGATAGATACACCCGGCGCTTTTCCAGGATTGGAAGCGGAGGAGCGCGGTCAGGGAGAAGCCATTGCCCGCAACCTTAAAGAAATGTTTATGCTAAAAGTCCCGGTCATCTGCATCATCATTGGGGAAGGTGCTTCCGGAGGAGCCTTGGGAATTGCCATTGGCGACCGGGTATTAATGCTGGAAAATACGTGGTACTCAGTCATTTCGCCCGAATCCTGCTCTTCCATTTTGTGGCGTAGCTGGAATTTTAAAGAGCAGGCCGCCGAAGCACTCAAACTCACCGCAGCAGACATGGAATTAGCCCGTTTAATTGACGGGATTGTTGAGGAACCACTTGGAGGTGCCCATTTAGACCATAAAGTAATGGCACAAACCCTCAAAAAAGTAATTATCTCAAACATCCTTGAACTTCAACAACTGAGCCCGGAAGAACGCATCAATCAGCGCATTGATAAATTCTGCGCTATGGGTGTTTTTACCGAATGACAACCATTAAAAATATCATCTTTGATCTGGGCGATGTCATCATCAATATAGATGTCCCGCTTGCGGCACGGTCCTTTGCTGAACTGAGCAAAAGACCGTTAGAGGACGTTCAAGAGCTTATTCATCAAAATGAAGTTTTTAAGAAATTTGAAACGGGCCACCTGTCTGCCGCAGATTTCAGAACTTATATCCGTGAGTTATTGCAACAGCCCGAATGGTCAGATGAAGCAATAGATACCGCTTGGAACTCGCTCTTACTGGATATTCCAGCTGAACGTATTGAGAAAATCCAGGAACTTGCAAAAAAAGGATATCGGCTGTTTCTGTTAAGTAATACAAGTTCAATTCACATAGATGAAGTCAACAAAATTCTGCACCGTACCACAGGAATTAAACAACTCAACGATTTATTTGAGAAACTGTTCTTGTCCTATGATATGGGAATCATGAAACCTCATCCTGACATTTATCACGAGGTATTGGCCCAAGCAGGTCTGTTAGCACACGAATCACTCTTTCTGGACGACAACGCAGATAACATTCGTGCCGCCGCCAAAGTAGGCATTCAAACCATTCATGTTCAAAAACCGACTTCGATTATAGATTATCTAAAAGACTATTAAGTGAAATCCACCCGCACCCACATTATCCAACTCCTGCTATTCATTGCCACATTGGCAACTACCTCGTTATCAGGGGCAGAGTGGATGTTTGGACGCCCTTTTGATTTGCCGTTTTTCAAAATCGAAAACCCGCTCGGTTGGGAACATTTTTGGCAGGGATTTCAATTTTCCATCCCATTTTTAGGCATTTTGACCGTACACGAGTTTGGTCATTATTTTGCTGCCAAACGCCACAAAGTCAGTGTCACCCTGCCTTACTACATTCCTTTGTGGCTGGGTTTTGGCCAAACGATTGGTACATTGGGGGCATTTATTCGCATCAAAGAATTTATTCGTTCCCGAGAAAAATACTTCGATATTGGCATAGCCGGGCCTTTGGCAGGTTTTGTAGTAGCCGTAGGTATACTATGGTACGGTTTTGCCAATCTTCCTACACTTGATTACATTTTTAAAATCCACCCCGAATATCAAAAATTCGGGATGGGATTTGCCCACGTTGTTTATTCCAATAAAGACATGAGCGGTAATCTTTTGTTAGGTGACAACCTCCTGTTTTCATTTTTCAAAAATTACGTTGCTGACCCTACCCGCCTGCCGCCACCGCAGGAAATTATGCATTATCCCTTGATTTTGGCGGGGTATTTGGCCTTGTTTTTTACCTCCTTAAACCTAATCCCCATCGGGCAATTGGATGGCGGACACGTGTTGTATGGGTTGATTGGCGCTAAAAACTTCCGTGTTGTTGCTCCTGTTCTGTTTTTTATTTTCATCACGTATGCAGGCTTAGGCACTTATCGCCCCGAAGAATTTGCCACTTCTGACAACGAAGTTTTTTGGAATAAAATGGGCTCTCTGGCACTTTTTATACTTTTTCTCCAAATTTGTTTCAGTCGTATTACGGAAGACAATCCCCTCACCAGCTGGATGTTAGCACTACTATCAGTCGCTGTGCAATTCGGTCTTATTCTCCTTTTCCCAACTTGGGAAGGCTACTCTGGATTTCTGGTATTTGGGTTTTTGTTAGGGCGAATTTTAGGGGTCCACCACCCTCCTACCGAAGACACTCAGCCATTAAATCGTACTCGACAAATCGTGGGATGGTTGGCTTTGCTTATCTTTGTGCTTTGTTTCAGTCCAAAGCCGTTTATTGTTTTGTAACCTCCAACTCGGGATTATCTGATTAGGGGAAGGAAGAATTCAATGATTATTTCGCTCGCTCAACGCGCTACACAGGCGCAGGAATACTATTTTTCGGTCAAACTCGCCGAAGTTCGTAAACTCATGGCCGCCGGCCACGACGTTATCAATATGGGCATCGGCAATCCCGATCAAGCCCCGTCAGAAGCTACCATTGAAGCACTTAAAAATTCGGCTTCTCAAATCAATACCCACGGCTATCAGGCCTATAAAGGCATTCCGGCGCTACGGCAGGGCATTGCTCAGTGGTATGAGCGAGTCTATGGCGTACATCTCAATCCTGAAACTGAAATTTTGCCCCTTATCGGCTCCAAAGAAGGCATCACGCACATCAGCATGACGTTTTTAGACGAAGGCGATGAAGTGTTGGTTCCTGAACTCGGCTACCCGGCCTACCGTGCGGTAAGTCAAATGGTGGGAGCTAAAGTAATTGAATATCCATTGCTTGAAAATCAAGGTTGGCAACCGGATTGGGAAGCGATGAAATCGTTGGTGAGTCCCAAAACAAAACTGCTCTGGCTCAACTACCCACACATGCCTACGGGAGCACCTGCCACGCGTGAATTGTTTGAAAATGCAGTACAATTTGCCCATCAATACAACGTCTTGCTTTGTCACGATAACCCTTACAGTCTGATTCTCAATCAAAAGCTCCCCATCAGTCTGCTTTCCATTGAAGGTGCAAAAGACGTGACGATTGAACTCAACTCCATGTCCAAATCGCACAATATGGCAGGTTGGCGCGTGGGTTGGATGTCGGCAGCCAAGCCGTACATTGATGCCGTTTTGACCATCAAAAGCAACGTAGACTCAGGTATGTTCTTGGGCATTCAGCAGGCAGCCGTAGCCGCCCTGCAAAATGCGGACGAATGGCACCAAACCCAAAATGACATTTATCGCAGTCGATTGGCTGCCTCCAAGGCATTTTTGGACACGCTTCATTGTACCTACGACGAAAGTCAGGAAGGTATGTTCCTCTGGGCCAAGCTACCCGACGAAGTTATCTCCGCCGAGCAGCTTGTTGATGAGTTGTTATACCAAAAACACGTTTTTATTGCTCCTGGCTTTATTTTTGGCCCGTTGGGTCAGCGTTACATACGTTTATCATTGTGTATGCGTGCCGAACGAATTTGGCAAGCCGTTGAACGTCTGAATGCTTAATCAAAAGTAATTACTGACAATTAAGTGAGTTGAATCCACCGATTTAGGAAATGTTTGATGTGATTTTAATTCATTTTCCAACACATTGTAGTAAAAAAGAAGTCTTAACCAACTTTCGAGGCCGTTATTCCATTGATTTCGATAGCGAAAAAGCTCCAGTTGTATGCGCCAACGCTGTGTCTTTGCGCTAAAACTTTCTTTTAGAAAACTTTCAAAGGTACGTAAGCTGATTCCATCGTGGACAAAATATTGAAAACGCGCGTGGTCGTAAGGCTCGGCGGGAAATAAATTGATCATGGAATCCTCCTTCGTATAACGACGGTGTTTAAGATTTCAGGCAACGCAATACCTGCAAATCACCCTCAAAAACGACTTCTACCACTGCTTCACGACCCTCATTGGGTAAAGTGCTTTTCTTAAAATGGCGAATAAGTTCGTGGCGAAAATCGAAAAAATAAAAGGATTGGAGTTGTGAACTGCTGTATGTTTTTTGCATACCGTTTTCCAATTTGATGGATACTACTTCCGCATTTGAGGCATAGACGAGCTTGCCTTCGATTCGTTCGCCGGTAGTTAGACGGATTTCGCCTTTCGACCAATGGTCTTTGTGTTGAGCCTGTACGGACATAACGGTCCATGCCAAGCCTAAGCTTAGTACAATTCTTTTCATAGTAGCTAATAATGTGCGTGGTGTAAAATAATACTTTATCAAGAATAGTTATGAAAAAGCCCATAGTCAAATAGACTAAAACCAACTATTCTACCAAATATATAAATAGGCTCGATATAAACAATAGGCAAATTGATTATTTTTAGTATATTATTCGTTTTAAATAAGTATCTCCCCAAATAATACAATTGTACTTTTAAAACAAGCCTTTTATTCATGCCAATAGAGGGTTTTTGGGGTTCCCAGGTAAAATTTCTCTAAAAATTAAGGATTAAAACCGATTAAAAAGTAGCTTTCTTTTTCCCTCCCGCATTTTTTGATTTACTTTGTAAGTCTGAACAACTATCGGCAAAGTTTTAATTATTAACAAAACCTACCTGACAAAATGAGTACAATCCAATCAGTACACGCCCGTCAAATTCTGGATTCACGCGGCAATCCCACTGTTGAAGTAGAAGTCCGCACCGAAAATGGCTTTATGGGCCGTGCTGCTGTGCCTTCGGGTGCTTCAACGGGCATCCACGAAGCTGTTGAGCTTCGCGATGATGACAAAAGCGTTTATCTCGGAAAAGGCGTATTAAAAGCCGTTCAAAACGTTAATGAAATTATTTATCCCGAACTGCTGGGATTATCGGTATATGAGCAAAATCTGATTGACAAAATCATGATCGAACTTGATGGTACTGCTAATAAAGGCAAACTCGGCGCCAACGCTATTTTAGGTGTGTCATTGGCCGTTTCCAAAGCCGCTGCACAGGAAGCAGGTTTATCATTGTTCCGCTACATTGGAGGTGTCAATGCCAACACGTTGCCTGTTCCAATGATGAACATCATGAACGGTGGAGCTCACGCCGACAATGCCATTGATTTCCAAGAATTTATGGTAATGCCTACCAAAGCCGAAACCTTCTCGCAAGCCCTTCGTATGGGTACGGAAGTATTCCACGCTTTGAAAGGTGTATTGAAATCGAAAGGATATTCTACAAACGTTGGTGATGAAGGTGGTTTCGCTCCCAACATCCAATCGAACGTGGAAGCCCTTGAAACTATCCTGATTGCTATCGAAAAAGCAGGTTACAAACCCGGTGAAGATATTTTCATTGCTATGGATGCTGCCGTTTCTGAACTTTGGAATGAAGAAAAAGGACGTTACGTATTCAAAAAATCAAGCAAAGAAGAGTTGACTTCGGCACAAATGGCTGATTTCTGGACGGATTGGGTTAGCAAATATCCTATCATTTCCATCGAAGACGGTATGGCCGAAGACGATTGGGCAGGTTGGAAATTGCACACAGACGCTCTTGGCAAAAAATGCCAATTGGTAGGTGATGACCTTTTTGTAACCAACGTAAAACGTCTGGAAATGGGTATTGAGCAAGGCGTAGCCAATGCTGTTTTGGTAAAAGTAAACCAAATCGGTTCTTTGAGCGAAACCATTGACACGGTAAACTTGGCGAAACGTAACAGCTACAAAAATATCATGAGCCACCGTTCGGGAGAAACCGAAGATAGCACCATCGCTGACTTAGCCGTTGCTCTTAACACAGGTCAAATCAAAACAGGTTCAGCCTCACGTTCTGACCGTATGGCCAAATACAACCAATTGCTGCGCATCGAAGAAGAACTCGGCGAAACCGCATACTTCCCGGGCAAAAAATTCTAATGGTGAATTGTGAATGAGTAAATGAGCGAATAAAATATTCACTCATTTACTCATTCACCGCACGGGCGGCCCCGTCATCTACTCATTTCCCATGCAATTCCTCCGTCACTTTCGTTTTCTCAAAAACTTTTACTTAGCAAGTTCCATTGGATTGCTGGTTTGGTTGCTTTTTTTTGAGTTAACCAGTATCCCTGATCAGTTCAAAAATTGGTGGAAATTGCAGGAGTTAGAAAGCGAAAAAGAGTACTATGCCGAACAAATTGAACTTCTCCAAAAAGAGCAGACTTCTACGCTGGGAACCGACAAACTCATGGAAAAATACGCCCGCGAGAAGTATTTCATGAAAAAAGACAGCGAAGATGTGTATGTACTGGTCGATGAAAAGGGAGAAGCTTTTGAAAAGTAAACCGTTATCTGTTAAGCGTTATCCGTAGTCCGAAATCTCAACTATTCTGTTTTCTTTCGGATAACCAATAACGGATAACTGATAACGAATACTATGATCAACGTTTTATTTGTCTGCCTCGGTAATATCTGTCGCTCTCCGTTGGCCGAAGGTACTTTCTCCCATTTAGTAACCCAACGAGGTCTGTCCGATAAAATTTCCTGCGACTCGGCCGGTACCCACGGTTACCACGTTGGAATTCTCCCCGACCACCGCGCCCGCCGCGTAGCTGCCGACTATGGCATTACTCTCACGCACAATGCCCGTAAGCTCTCCAGCGATGATTTTGCCAATTTTGACTACATCATTGCCATGGATGAATCCAATTTAGAACATATTCAAACTCAAAGCTACCGTTCTACGGGCTTTTATCCCAAAGAAGGTCACGTTTTTCTGTACCGCGATTTTGACGCGGAAGCTGATGTTCAAAGCGTCCCAGACCCTTATTATGAAGATATGGCAGCTTTTGAGAACGTCTATCAAATCGTAACCCGCTGTGGCGAAAGCTTTTTGGAATACTTGATAAAGGAACATAACTTAGGGTGACTTGAACTTATATTCAGAAATTGCTCACCTTTCTTTAATTTTAATGATTAAAAGAAAAGGAGACAACGAACAAAAATCTTCCTGTACATTGTGCTAAACTTTGTGAACTTTGTGTTTTAAATTATAGGCTTAAGTAATCAGAAATAACCCAAAGCTATCTAAAATGCAAGATTTTTACGTTCAAAACGGCTTGTTTGACCGAAAACATTTGTTGAGATTACAGCCTGAAACTATTGAATTTGAGGCGAATGACAGTATAGACAACCTTTTTATACAATGTCGGAAAGTAGAAGTAAAAGCCTTTAAATATTATGACGAGAGATTACAATTTGATATGTTCAGGGTTGGAACGAAATTCAAAATAAGTATTCAAAAACAGGATAACACTGAATTTAATGTGATTTTCAAAGGGTATTTTGGTAAGCAAAAACAAGTCTTCAATGTTTATAATGAGATAAAAAATCTTCTTTGGAATTATTATTTCTATGATGTTTACCTTGAAAAAATTGAGTTATTGAATAGGCAAGTTGAGTTTGAGATTCCTCCTCTTAAATTTACCGCAACAGGGATTGAATTCATCTCAAAAAACCAGAAAAAAACCATCAATTTCGAAAATCTATCTCTTAAAAAGTATTACACTTATTTTGCTTCATTTTCAAAAACAAATTCGGATAATTATTTATTGATCGATTTTAAAAGCAATTGGAATTCAGCAGTCAGCTATGAAATTTTAAAAACAATAACAAACCATATTAACCCGCAACAATGAGTCAAAAAGTAATTTTAATCATAATGGATGGTTGGGGTATCGCCAAAAACGGCGAAGAAGACCGTTCCGCAGTTTTGGCTGCCAATACTCCTTTTTACGACCGTATTTTGCAGCAATATCCTCACAGTAAGCTCGAAGCCAGCGGTTTGGCCGTAGGTTTGCCCGCCGGACAGATGGGAAATTCCGAGGTTGGACACACCAACTTAGGTGCCGGGCGGATTGTGTATCAGGATTTGGTGAAAATCAATTTGGCCGTAGAGCAAGGAACCCTGGCTCAGGAACCGCCTCTGGCAGAAGCTTTTAGTTACGCCAAAACCAACAGCAAAAAAGTGCACTTCATCGGATTGGTTTCTGATGGTGGTGTACACTCTCATATTGTACACCTGAAAGGACTTTGCAAAGCCGCTAATGATTTTGGTCTGTCCGATGTGTTTATCCATGCCTTTACCGACGGCCGCGACTGTGACCCAAAAAGCGGGTTAGGATTCTTAGCCGATTTACAGGAATCAGTAGCTAAAACCACGGGGCAGATTGCCAGTGTAACGGGGCGTTTTTATGCCATGGACCGCGACAAACGCTGGGAGCGCGTAGCGAAAGCGTACAACGCCATGGTAAAGGGAATAGGTAAAACGGTGAACGGAACCGGTATTTTGGCAGCTGTAGAAGAATACTATAACGCCGGTGTAACGGATGAGTTTATTGAACCTATTGTTGTTGTAAAAGAAGATGGTTCGCCGGTAGCGACGATAGAAGAAGGCGACGTAGTATTGTGTTTCAATTTCCGCACTGACCGTGGTCGTGAAATCACAGAAGCACTTACGCAGAAAGACTTTCCAGAACAGGGAATGCACAAATTGAATTTGTACTATCTTACTATGACCAACTACGACGATGCGTTTGTAGGGGTAAAAGTAATTTACGACAAAGATAATCTGGTCAATACCCTCGGGGAAGTGCTGGCGAGTGCAGGAAAAACCCAAATCCGTATTGCTGAAACGGAAAAATACCCACACGTTACTTTCTTTTTCTC